>NZ_JAMJFW010000040.1:0-44142 GCF_023544405.1 Enterobacter cloacae complex sp. OE43NF | reverse complement strand
CCGGGGTGAGGGCATCAGACCGCTGCGCCTATTTTGCCATCGCCTTCTCGTTCTTCGCTCTCAGCTTCTTCGCCCGGCTCTCAAGCACCAGATAACAGACCGTTGCCAGCGCCAGCGGCAGAAAGTAATAGAGCATGCGGTAGGCGAGCAGGGCGGCGATAATCGTCCCATGAGAAACATGTTCTCCGGCAAGCAGGGCGATAAATACCGCTTCCAGCACCCCAATCCCGGCCGGAATATGTACGATCACCCCGGCAATACTGCTCACCAGCAGCACCCCCAGCACGAAGAAATAATTCACATCTTCGCCAATGAGCAGCCAGATAATTGCCCCCATCGCCATCCAGTTGGCGCTGGAAACCGCCATCTGCAGCACGGCAAATTTCCATGAAGGTAAAACCAGCTTTTGCCCTTTGATGGTCATATGGCGGCGTCTGGCAAAGGCGCAGGCCCAGAGATACAGGGCGATAATGAGCAGGAGCGCGAAACCTAAAATCCGCAGCGTGGCTTCATCGATATACCAGTGTGCGGGCAACTGCACCACGCCGATGGTAAAGATCACCCCACCCAGCAGAATATAACCCAGCCAGTTGGTGGTGATGCTCAGCGAAAATATACGCGTGATAGTCCCACCGGGCAGTCCCAGGCGCGAGTACAGGCGATAGCGCATGCCAATCCCCCCGACCCAGGTGCTGAGCGTCAGGTTAAAGGCGTAGCAGATAAACGACACCAGCATGACCTGGCGTTTTGCCAGCTTGTGGCCGCAGTAGGCGCGGCCCAGCAGGTCATAGCAGCCGTACATCAGATAGCTGACAATCACCAGCCCAACCGCTCCCAGCAGCACCATCCGGTTGTAGTTGCGGATGACTTTCCACACCTCTTCCCAGTCCACCTTTTGCGCGTAAACCACCAGCAGCACCGCAACGGCAATAAAAAACAGCCAGGTCAGGATCTTTTTCGCCATTCGCCAGCGTGGATGCGATTTAGACATCAGGTTTTCCCTCCATCTTCCGCCTCAATGCGGTCCTGGGTTTCCATTTCGGGTTGAACAGGCGGATCCACCAGCGCAAGTTTTGGGGTATGCGCTGGCAGCCAGCCCACCATCGCCGGGAAATGGCGCAGGAAGTGGAACACCACTACGCTGATCCCCAGATTCCACCAGGTGCGTTTTGGCACCATGGACTCGTCCACGCGCACGCAGTCGTTGACGATCAGACCCTGCAGGTTATCCCGCAGGGTCTGGTTAAAATGACGATCGTGAATGATCAGGTTCGCTTCCAGGTTGAGCGACAGGCTCAGCGGATCGAGGTTACTGGAGCCGACGGTCGCCCAGTGATCGTCCATCAGCGCGACTTTGCCGTGCAGCGGTCGGCGACGGTATTCGTAGATCTGCACTCCGCCTTTGAGCAGGTAGTTATAGAGCAGCCGCGCGCCGACTTTGACGATGGGCATATCCGGCTCGCCCTGCACAATCAGCTTCACGCGGACGCCGCGTCGGGCGGCACTGCGCATGGCGTGCAGCAGCCGGTAGCCCGGGAAGAAATAGGCGTTGGCGATGATCACTTCGCGTTTGGCATTCGCCAGCATTTTCAGATAGTGGCGCTCAATATCGTCCCGGTGCTCGCCATTATCCCGCCAGACGAACAGCGCCTGCGCTTCGCCGGGCTTCCGGTTCTCTTCCGGACGATGGCGGCGCTTCCACCAGCGTCGGGCGGCCTCTTTGCCGGGTAAGTTTTCCAGTTCAAACAGCAAAATGTCCTGAACCACAGGCCCTTCGATGCGGATGGCGTAATCCTGCTTGGCCTCCGGGCCGTAGTCAGACATATGCTCGGCGGAGTAGTTAATGCCACCGACAAACGCCACCGTCTCATCAACGACGACGATTTTGCGGTGCATCCGGCGAAAGAGATTGGTACGCATGCCGAACAGGCGAGGGCCGGGATCGTAGTAGCGGAACACAACGCCTGCGGCAGTGAGCTCATTCACGAACGCGTCGCTAAGATCGGGCGAGCCATAGCCATCCAGCAGCGCTTCAATTTTGACGCCGCGCTGGGCGGCGCGCAGCAGCACGCTGTGCAACTGTTTGCCCACATCATCTTCAAACCAGATAAAGGTCTCGAGGATCACTTTATGCTGCGCGCGGTCTATCGCATCAAAAACGGCGGGGTAATATTCGTCCCCGTTGACCAGCAGCGTGATCCGGTTGCCTTCCTGCCAGGTACATTTCATAAGTGGATCTCCGCGCTCAGCGGGGCATGGTCGGAAAGGTGGCGCCAGTTAAGCAACGCCAGCGCGGTCGGGCTGCTGGCATGGGCGTTTTTCACATAAATGCGGTCAAGCCTCAGCAACGGGAAGCGCACCGGAAACGTGCGCGCAGGTCTGCCGTGCGCGCGGGTGAAAATCTCCTCCAGCCCGGCCTCCACTTTCAGAGGGTGGTTAGCCCGCTGCCGCCAGTCGTTGAAATCCCCGGCAATGACCACTGGCTCTCCTTCGGGCAGGGCGTTAGTCCACTCGGCCAGCATCTGCAGCTGTGCCTGGCGATGCGCTTCCCGTAGACCGAGATGCACACAGCCAACGTGCACCGGAAAATCGAGATCCGGCGGGGCGATACGGCAATACAGCAGCCCACGCTTTTCGCTTTCGCCGACGGAGACGTCCCGGTTCTCGTAATGTTCAATGGGATAACGCGACAACACCGCATTTCCGTGATGCCCTTCAGGATAGACCGCATTGCGGCCGTAAGCGTAATCACTCCACATGGTGTCGGCCAGAAATTCGTAGTGAGGCGTGTCGGGCCAGTTTTCGAAGTGCATCGGATGGACCTCGTGCGCGCCCATCACTTCCTGCAGGCAGACAATGTCCGCGCTGACGGTGCGAACCGCGTCGCGCAGCTCCGGTAAAATGAAGCGGCGATTAAATGCTGTGAAGCCTTTATGAATGTTTATCGTCAGCACTTTAAGCGAGAAATGCTGCATTTTTTTGGTCATACGCTCCTTCCTGAGTGACTATCCCAATGAAAATAAAGTGTAGTCGTCGTCACAAAAAGATGCGGTGTTACGGAATTTTCCGTAAAGTGCGGTAGTCTGATTAAGCAGAGAAAAATCCTTCAGGAGAGAAGCCATGAAGTGGCAACAACGTGTTCGTGTCGCAACGGGTCTAAGTTGCTGGCAGATAATGTTGCATTTACTGGTCGTGGCCGTACTGGTGATGGGCTGGATGAGCGGCACGCTGGTGCGTGTTGGCTTAGGACTATGCGTCCTCTATGGCGTCACCGTGCTGTCGATGTTGTTCCTGCAGCGCCATCATGAAGCGCGCTGGCGCGAGGTGGGTGATGTGCTCGAAGAGCTCACCACCACCTGGTACTTTGGTGCCGCAATGATTGTGCTGTGGCTGCTGTCCCGCGTGCTGCAAAATAACCTGCTGCTGGCGCTGGCCGGTCTGGCCATTCTTGCAGGGCCTGCGGTGGTCTCTTTGCTGACCAAAGAGAAAAAGCTACGCAATGTTGCGTCTAAACATCGCGTACGCCACTGACCCCGTCGTGGCCGCTATGACCAGTAGCGGCCACAAACTTCCCCAGATAATATCCAGACTCGCATCCTTCAGATAAATTTGCTTGGTGATATCCGTAAAGTGACGAATCGGGTTTATCCACGTCAGATCCTGTAACCACACCGGCATATTCTCAACCGGCGAAACATACCCGGAGAGCAGAATGGCCGGCATCATAAAGACAAACACGCCAATAAACGCCTGCTGCTGCGTGGAGCAGAGCGCGGAAATCAGCAGGCCAAACCCGACCAGCGACAGCCCGTAGATCACCATCGTGAAGTAGAACAGCGCCAGCGACCCGGCGAACGGGATCTGGTAGGCCCAGATCCCCACGCCCAGCACGATGGTGGCCTGGAACGTGGCAACAATCAGGGCGGGAACCGCTTTACCGACGAAGATTTGCCAGGTCGCCAGCGGGGAGACCAGCAGCTGATCGAGCGTACCTTGCTCGCGTTCGCGGGCGACGGACAGGGAGGTGACGATCATCACCCCAATGGTGGTGATCATGGCGATCAGCGACGGCACCACAAACCATTTGTAGTCCAGGTTTGGGTTGTACCAGTTACGTACCACCAGCTCGCTGTTGTTGGGCTTCGGTTTCCCCTCCATCAACTCCTGCTGATAATCCTTCACCACCTGTTGCAGATAATTCGCGGCAATCTGCGCGCTGTTGGAGTTACGCCCGTCGAGGATCAATTGCATGGGCGCGGGCTGGAAGGTGTCCAGATTGCGGGAAAAATCAGCCGGAAAACGCACCAGCAGCAGCGCTTTCTGGGTATCGATGGTGGGCTGGATCGCCTGTGGACTTTTCAGCAGCAGGATATGGGTAAAAGCCTTCGCCCGGGCAAAGCGCTGGGTCAGCTCGACGGAATGTTTACCGTTGTCTTCGTTGTAAATCGCGATGGTGGCGTTGGTCACCTCAAGCGTGGCGGCAAAAGGGAACAGAAACACCTGGATGAGCACCGGCAACACCAGAATGGCGCGGGTTTGCGGCTCGCGCAGCAGCGATTGCAGCTCTTTGCGTATTAACGTCCATAAACGGTGAAACATGTTCGCTCCTTAATCCAGACGCCGTTTGGTTTTCATCCACGTCAGCCCAATAAACATCGCCGCCGACGCCAGCAAAAACAGGGTATTGATAATCAGCACTACCGGAATATTCCCCGCCAGGAACAGGCTCTGCAGCGTGCTGACGAAATAGCGCGCCGGAATTATGTAGGTCACGGCACGGATCACCGCGGGCATGCTGTCTATCTGGAAGATAAACCCGGACAACATAATCGACGGTAAAAAGGCGGCGTTCAGCGCCACCTGCGCGGCGTTAAACTGGTTGCGGGTGACGGTGGAGATGAGCAGCCCCATGCCCAGCGTGCTCAGCAGGAACAGGCTGGTGATGAAAAAGAGCAGCACCAGCGAGCCGCGGTACGGCACCCCGAGGATAAACACCGAGACCAGCATACAGAGCAGCATCGCCAGCATGCCGAGGAAGTAGTAGGGGATAAGCTTACACAGCAGCAGCTCAAGGCGCGTCACTTCGGTTGAAAGCAGCGCTTCCATGGTGCCGCGCTCCCACTCGCGGGCAATCACCAGCGAGGTCAGGATTGCGCCAATCACCGTCATAATGATGGTGACCGCACCCGGGATAATAAAATGCTGGCTGATGGCGGCAGGGTTAAACCAGTAGCGCATCTGTACGTCGATCAGCGGTTCGAACGTTTCGCCCCGGTCTTCGGCGCGCTGCATCTGCCAGAGCTGCCAGATCCCCTCTACGTAGCCCTGGACAAAGTTGGCGGTATTCGGCTCGCTGCCGTCAGTGATCACCTGGATCGGCGCAGCGGTATCTGCCCGCGCCATGTTGGCGGCAAAATCGACCGGGATCACCACCAGACCGCGGATTTTCCCGGCCTGCATCTTCTGAATAAGCGCTTGCCGGTTGTCGCTGATGGTGGCGTCAATGTAGGGCGAGCCGGTCATGGCGTGGGTGAAGTCCAGCGCCTCTTCGCTCTGCTGCTCCAGTAATATGCCAACCCGCAGTTTGCTGGAGTCGAGGTTGATCCCATAGCCGAAGATAAACAGCAGTAGAAGCGGGATAACCACCGCAATCAGCCAGCTGCTGGGGTCACGCACGATCTGACGCGTCTCTTTGATGCACAGCGCGCGCACCCGGCGCCAGGAAATCGCCTTATTGCGCATCGGCATTCTCCTTATCCCAGTCGTGGATGAGGGTGATAAACGCCTGCTCCATGGTCGGGTCCGGCACCTCGTCGTCTGCGGCCTGGGCTTTCAGGTCATCCGGCGTGCCGTGGGCAATCAGCTTGCCGCGATAGACCAGCCCGATGCGATCGCAATACTCCGCCTCGTCCATAAAGTGGGTGGTTACCATCACCGTTACCCCTTTCTCCACCATGCTGTTGATGTGCAGCCAGAACTCGCGGCGGGTGAGGGGATCAACGCCTGACGTGGGTTCATCCAGAAACAGAATATCGGGCTCGTGCATCAGCGAGCAGGCCAGCGCCAGCCGCTGTTTGAAGCCAAGGGGCAGCTCATCCGTGGCGTGGGAAGCGATAGTTGTCAGGCCAAACGCCTCGCTCATGCGGTGGATTTTCTCGTCCTGGGCGCGCCCTCGCAGGCCGTAAACGCCGGAGAAAAAGCGCAGGTTCTGCTCGACCGTCAGGTTGCCGTACAGCGAGAACTTCTGCGCCATATACCCCAGATGCTGACGCGCCTTGCCGGAGCTGACTTTCAAATCCATATCCAGTACCAGCGCTTTGCCGGACGTAGGCACCAGCAGGCCACACATCATCTTAAAGGTGGTGGATTTCCCCGCGCCGTTTGGCCCGAGCAGGCCAAAAATTTCACCGCGCTTCACCGCGAAATTGACGTTATCGGTGGCGGCGAAATCACCGAATTTTTTGGTCAGGGATTTGGCTTCGATCACCGTCTCACCCGGCGTACCTTCCACCGTGTGCAGGATCGCCCCGAGCGGCGATTCCGAAGTACCCGCTCCGCCCAGCAGATCGATAAACGCGTCCTCAAAGCGGGGAGCCGTCTCTTCCATCTCAATGTCAGGCATGCCCGGCGCGTGACGAATATCCGCTTCGGTCGCCTCTTTGGTCAGGATCACGCGCACCGAACGGCCCTGAATCATCCCGTCGCTGACCTGGGGCAGCTTCAGCACCCGTTGCAGCAGTTTGCGGTTCGACTCCTGCGGACTGTGCATCAGGAAACTGCGTCCGGCCATGCTTTGGGTCAGCTTCGTCGGTTCTCCCTGATAAAGCAGCTCGCCTTCGTTCATCAGCAGCACATCGCGACACTGCTCGGCTTCATCCAGATAGGAGGTGCTCCAGAGGATCAGCATTCCGTCACCGGCCAGCTCGTGCACCATCTGCCACAGCTCGCGGCGTGAAATGGGGTCCACGCCCACGCCGGGCTCATCCAGCAGCAGCACTTTCGGCTCGCCGACCAGCGTACAGGCCAGCCCCAGCTTTTGCTTCATCCCGCCGGAGAGCTTGCCCGCCAGACGATCGGTGAAGGGACCGAGGGAGGTGAAGGACAGCAGACGGGCGAAAGTCTGCTGACGGGTTTCACCGGTCACGCTGCGCAGATCGGCGTACAGATTAAGGTTTTCCATCACCGTCAGGTCTTCATAGAGACCAAACTTCTGCGGCATATAGCCGAGCATGGCGTGGAGTGCACCGTCATCTTTAATCGGATCGAGCCCGAGCACGCTGGCCGCCCCTTCATCGGGCTTAAGCAGGCCTGCCAGCATCCGCATCAACGTGGTTTTGCCTGCGCCGTCCGGGCCAACCAGCCCGGTCACATAGCCTTTCTGGATGGTACAGTTCAGCGGCGCGACGGCCGGTTTTTCCATGCCCGCGAAGCGTTTGACCAGATTGTCGAGCCGGATAACCGCGTCATTCATGTCGTTCCCCGCTGTTCACTTTTACGGTGACTGGCATGCCCTGACGCAGCGCATCGTCCGCATCGGTGACGATGATGCGCAGGCGATACACCAGGTCGGTACGCAGATCCGGCGTTTCCACCGTTTTTGGCGTGAATTCAGCGGTGGGCGAAACAAAGCCCACTTTGCCGTGATACGGCTTATCCGGACGACCGTCGGTATAGAGCAACAGTTCGCGACCCGGCTGCATCTGGCCGAGGTTTGGCTCATCAATGTAGGCGCGCACCCATACCGGACGGGTGAGCGACAGGGTTAAAACGGTGCTTCCGGCGTTGAGCATGCTGCCGGGCTCCACGGCGCGGGTCATCAGCGTGCCGTCAGACGGTGCCACCAGCGTGGTGTCGTGCAGATCGAGCTCCGCCTGGGCCAGCTGGGCCTGCGCCTGTTCAAGGCTGGCTTTGGCCTGGGCGATATCCTGCGGGCGGTTACCGGTGTGGTACTGACTCAGTTTGTCCTGCGCTGATTTCAGCGTTGCCTGAGCCTGATCGCGTGATGAACGGGCGTTTTCCAGATCGTTGGCCGAAATAGTGCGGCTTTTCCACAGCCCCTGCTGGCGGGCATAGAAATTCTGCGCATAGTCATAGGCCGCCTGCGCCTGTTTGACTGCGGCAGCAGCCTGGGCAATCTCTTCGTCACGATAACCGGCCAGCATCAGATCATATTGCGCCTGGGCGACGGAAACGCCGGCTTTTGCCTGCATTAACGCGTTCTCGTAGGGCGCTTTATCAAGCATCCCCAGCGTCTGCCCGGTTTTGATGGTGTCGCCCTCATCCACGTTAAGCGACGCCAGCCGCCCCCCGACGCGGAAGCTCATATTCACGGTGCGAATATCAACGTTACCGTACAGCGTCAGGCCGCGATCCTGATGGCTTTGATACCACAGCCAGCCACCGACGCCTGCGGCAAGCAAAACAACAACCACCAGAATGATGGCGACAGGTTTTTTCATGACTTCAGGCTCCTTTGCGTTAAGCCTTGCAGGATCAGATCCAGATGACAGGTGATAACCTGGCTAATCTGCGCGGCTTTATCCTCATCAAATTGTGTCCAGCCGGTGCGTAACAGAATCGTTTCTCGCCCCAGACGGAAGGCCAGAATCTCACCCAGCAGGGCGTGGGTATGCAAAATCGTAGCGGTATCGTTGGCGTCTTGCCCGGTATAGGCCGCAATCAGCCGGGTCAGGTGCGTGTGCATCGGGGCAATCACCTGGTCATGCACCAGCTGGTAGGCGGCAGTGGGGAAGAGCTGTTCACGGGAGATAAATCGACTCAGGTTCAGCGTGTCGTCGTGCGTCAGCAGGCGGATCATGTTGTGGCAGGCGTTGAGGATCAGCTGGCGGATAGCGTCACGATCGGGCGACGGCTGGCTGAGCAGCGCGGTGGCTTCCTCCACGTGCGGGTGAAACTGCGTGCCAATAAAATCGGCGATCCACTGGGCACAGGCGAGGTATAAATCCTCTTTTGAGCCAAAATAGTAGGGGATAGCCGCAATGTTTTGCCCGGCCTGCGCCGCGATATCCCGGGTGGTGGCGTGCAAGCCATACTCACCAAACTGCGCCAGCGCGGCAGCAATAAGCTGGCTTTTGGCCTGTTCGCCTTTAGAAGTTGTCGGGGTTGTATTCATAGCGGCATTAAAAATTAATCAATCGATTGATTAAGATTATGCCTGATTAGCGAAATCGTCGAGGGAAGGTGGAGGGATATTTTATGCGCCACGTCACAAAAGCTGCTACACTCCGCCCCTTCGCGACATTGTGGTTTTTGTCCTCCTAATTGTTATATCTCCCTGAAAACTACACCTGTGATGGTCGGGGCGGTTCGGAGTTTTTATGTCTTTTGATTCCCTTGGCCTGAACCCGGAAATTCTGCGCGCGATCGCAGAGCAGGGCTACGTTGAGCCAACCCCAATCCAGCAGCAGGCGATCCCTGCCGTTCTGCAGGGCCGTGACCTGATGGCCAGTGCCCAGACCGGGACCGGTAAAACCGCAGGCTTTACCCTGCCACTGTTAGAGCTGCTGGTAAAAAATCAGCCGCACGCGAAGGGGCGTCGCCCGGTTCGTGCGCTGATCCTTACCCCAACCCGCGAGCTGGCGGCGCAGATTGGCGAGAACGTGCGTGATTACAGCCGCTATCTCAACATTCGTTCGCTGGTGGTTTTCGGCGGTGTGAGCATTAACCCACAGATGATGAAACTGCGCGGCGGCGTGGACGTGCTGGTCGCAACGCCGGGCCGTCTGCTGGATCTGGAACATCAGAACGCCGTGAAGCTAGATAACGTCGAAATTCTGGTGCTGGACGAAGCCGACCGCATGCTCGACATGGGCTTTATCCACGATATTCGCCGCGTGCTGGCTAAGCTCCCGCCGCGCCGTCAGAACCTGCTGTTCTCCGCGACCTTCTCCGACGAGATCAAAGCGCTGGCTGAAAAGCTGCTGCATAACCCGCTGGAAGTTGAAGTGGCGCGCCGCAACACCGCCTCTGAGCAGGTGACCCAGCACGTGCACTTCGTTGATAAAAAGCGTAAGCGGGAACTGCTCTCCCAGATGATTGGTCAGGGTAACTGGCAGCAGGTGCTGGTCTTTACCCGTACCAAGCACGGTGCAAACCACCTGGCGGAACAGCTGAACAAAGACGGTATTCGCAGTGCGGCTATCCACGGTAACAAGAGCCAGGGGGCGCGTACCCGTGCACTGGCGGACTTTAAATCCGGTGATATCCGCGTGCTGGTGGCCACCGACATCGCTGCTCGTGGTCTGGACATTGAAGAGCTGCCGCACGTGGTGAACTACGAGCTGCCAAACGTGCCGGAAGACTATGTTCACCGTATCGGCCGTACCGGTCGTGCGGCGGCCACTGGCGAAGCGCTCTCGCTGGTCTGCGTGGATGAACACAAACTGCTGCGCGACATCGAACGCCTGCTGAAGAAAGAGATCCCGCGTATTGAAACGCCGGGATACGAAGTGGATCCGTCCATTAAAGCGGAGCCAATTCAGAATGGTCGCCAGCAGCGTGGCGGCGGTGGACGCGGTCAGGGCGGCGGCCGTGGTCAGCAGCAGCCACGCCGTGCCGAAGGCGGTGCGCCGAAGTCGGGCAATAAACCGCCTCGCCGCGACGGCGAAGGGAAACCGGCAGGAGAAGGGCAGCGCCGTCGCCGTCCGCGTAAACCGGCTAACCCACAATAATCTGGAAGCCCGGCCGTAAAGCCGGGCTTTTCTTTTTGCGGCGACGAAAATAAAGTGCCACAATAGTGGCTGTTTATACAGTATTTCAGGTTTTCCGATGGCTTTAACCGCGGCGCTGAAAGCGCAGATTGGTGCCTGGTATAAGGCACTCCAGCAGCAGATCCCCGACTTTATCCCCCGGGCACCACAGCGGCAGATGATTGCCGATGTGGCAAAAACGCTCGCCGGTGATGACGGGCGACATCTGGCGATTGAAGCGCCAACCGGGGTCGGTAAAACCCTCTCTTATTTAATCCCGGGCATCGCTATTGCGCGGGAAGAACAAAAGACGCTGGTGGTCAGCACCGCTAACGTGGCGCTACAGGATCAGATTTTCAGCAAAGACCTGCCGCTGCTGCGCAAAATTATCCCCGAGCTGCGTTTTACCGCCGCCTTTGGCCGCGGACGTTATGTCTGCCCGCGTAACCTGGCGGCGCTCGCCAGCAGTGAGCCCAGCCAGCAGGATCTGCTGGCGTTTCTTGATGACGAACTGACGCCAAACAACAAGGCGGAGCAGGAACAGTGTGCGAAGCTGAAAGCCGATCTCGACAGCTACAGGTGGGACGGTTTGCGCGATCACACCAGCCAGGCCATCGGCGATGATTTATGGCGCAGGCTCAGCACCGATAAAGCCAGCTGCCTCAACCGTAACTGTCACTACTACCGCGAGTGCCCGTTTTTTGTCGCCCGGCGGGAGATCCAGGAAGCGGAAGTGGTGGTCGCCAATCATGCGCTGGTGATGGCGGCGCTGGAGAGCGAGGCGGTGCTGCCGGAGCCGAAAAACCTGCTGCTGGTGCTTGATGAAGGCCACCATTTGCCTGACGTAGCCCGGGATGCGCTGGAGATGAGTGCTGAAATCACGGCCCCGTGGTTCCGCCTGCAGCTCGATCTGTTCTGCAAGCTGGTGGCCACCTGCATGGAGCAGTTCCGTCCTAAAACCACGCCGCCGCTGGCGGTGCCCGAGCGTCTGAGTGAACACTGTGAAGAGGTCTACGGCCTTATCGCATCCCTGAACAACATTCTGAATCTGTATCTCCCGGCGACTCAGGAGGCAGAGCACCGTTTTGCCATGGGGGAGCTGCCGGACGAGGTGATGGAGATTTGCCAGCAGCTGGCGAAGCATCTGGAAAAGCTGCGCGGCCTGGCAGAGATGTTCTTAAACGATCTCAGTGAAAAGACCGGCACCCATGACGTGGTGCGTTTGCACCGTATTCTGCTGCAAATGAACCGTGCGCTGGGCATGTTTGAAGCGCAAAGCAAACTCTGGCGGCTGGCCTCAATGGCGCAGGCGTCCGGCGCGCCGGTCACCAAATGGGCCACCCGCGAAGTGAGAGACGGGCAGGTGCACCTCTTTTTCCACTGCGTGGGCATCCGCGTGGCCGATCAGCTGGAAAAGCTGATCTGGCGCAGCGTGCCGCACGTGGTGGTAACGTCAGCGACTTTGCGTTCCCTGAACAGCTTCTCGCGGCTGCAGGAGATGAGCGGCCTGAAGGAAAAAGCGGGGGACCGCTTCGTGGCGCTGGACTCGCCGTTTAATCACTGCGAGCAGGGCAAGCTGGTGATCCCGCGCATGCGCTATGAGCCGCTTATCGATAACGAAGAGCAGCATATTGCCGAAATGGCCGCCTATTTCCGCGAACAGCTGGAGAGTAAAAAATACCCCGGCATGCTGGTGCTGTTTGCCAGCGGACGCGCCATGCAGCGCTTTCTGGAACATGTTACCGATCTGCGTTTACTGCTGCTGGTGCAGGGCGATCAGCCGCGCTATCGGCTGGTAGAGCTCCACCGCCAGCGCATCGATAACGGCGAGCGCAGCGTGCTGGTGGGGTTACAGTCTTTTGCGGAAGGTCTGGATCTGAAGGGCGACTATCTGACCCAGGTGCATATTCATAAAATCGCCTTCCCACCCATCGACAGCCCGGTGGTGATCACCGAAGGAGAATGGCTGAAAAGCCTCAACCGCTATCCGTTTGAGGTACAAAGTCTCCCGGCGGCGTCGTTTAACCTGATTCAGCAGGTGGGTCGTCTGATTCGTAGCCACGGCTGCTGGGGCGAAGTGGTGATCTATGACAAGCGTCTGCTCACCAAAAACTATGGTCAGCGCCTGCTGAATGCCCTGCCGGTGTTCCCGATAGAACAGCCGGAGGTGCCTGAAATAAAAAAACGCCCGGCAAAACAGACTGCCGGGCGTCGGAAAAGCATCCGTGCTAAGGGGCGCGGTCCTACTGGTAAGTAAAGGTGGCCTGAACAACGCTGTTGAAGGTACCCGCTGTCACAGGCAGGGCGGTAGCGTAATAGCGTGCCGCCATGGGAAAATCGGCGGTGTGGGTACCGGCGTCAATCACCACGCTGAAGCGGGCTTCGGGGGCAAGCACGATGTAATCCAGACGGTCGGCCAGCTCTAATGCCACCCCTTTGGCGGTGCCACTATTGGCGAATTTAAAGGGGTGGTCCGTATCGCGGGGGCCGTCAACGCTGATGGTGGCAACCGTCAGCGTGGGCGGACAATTGGTGAGCTTTAAATCGAAGTTTTTCCACGGGCCGGTGTCGCCGATATCCTTAAAATCACTGGCGACGGCCTGTCCCAGATCCACCACCATGTTCTGGCTGGCGCTGTCTACCTGGCAGGTGGTGTCGTAAATATTCCCTTCGATATTGAGCGTCACGTCGGTCGCGCCCGCAGAGAGGCTCGTCAGAGCGAGCAAAAGGGATAACGTTTTCATCTTCGCTCCGTTACTGGTATTCAAGATCGATGGTGGCAATCGTATTGGCTTTCCCCGCCGTGACGCTGGCATCCGTCTGGTAATACTGCACCGCGAAGGGGATCACATCCGGAACGCCTGGCTCGGCTCTTCCACCCACCGGGATTGGGTAGTCGTATTTAAGATCGACACCGTCAAGCAGCATTCTCACCCCCACGCCCGTGGCGCTGTCGCTGCCGGGCGTCAGGTTCAGGACATCTGCATACTGGCTGTTGGTGCCATTTGCACTGGTTACCGAGGCCGTAAGATTGACCTCTTCGGTACAGGTGGCGGTGATGTTGAAATACTTCCAGGCCGTATAGCTGCCCACGTGGGTAAATTGCGACACCGGGAAATTGCCGAGGGTCACCGTCAGATTTAGCGGATCAATAGAACAGGTCGCCGTTCTTTCGCTGACCGTGGCGGAATAGTGGCTGGTATTACGTGCACCAGAAATCCCCACAGAGTTAAAAACCCCGAATCCATAGGGATCCTGCGCGAGCGAAAGGGTACCGCTGCCGATATGTGATGCCGTTTTGATTAACCGCTGGGTGTAGCTGAAAGAAAATGTTTGTCCGCTGTCGCTGCTGACCGTCCCAATGGGCGTGGCGGTTGTATCGCATGAGTACCCTTTGCCGCGAACGATCTGCCCGCTGCTGTTCAGAAGCTCAATGCCGATGCCGTCAACATTGGTGGTATACACGCCCGGCATGCCAGGCACTTCCGTTCCCGTTCCGTAATAGCAGGAAATAAGGGTGTGATTCGTCATCGTGCCGGTACAGCTGCCGTTAACGGTATGGGTCTTTGCCGAACCCGGGATGACGCCGCCAATATCGAGTGTTGTGGGTACAGAAAGCGTGCCCGCATCAAGGGTATAAGGCAGATCGGCGCTGTCACAGGAGGTTGCCGCCTGGGCATGCGGCACCAGACACGCGCTCGTGAGTAAAACCAGCAGTGCGAAGACATATCTACACATGTTCATTTTTTCCTCGGGAAGGGTCATACACACTGCGCCGTAACGTTAAGAACAGGGCCGTCGGCTTTGGTGGGCAGGTGATAAGTTGCCTTGCAATGGCTGTCGGCGGTTTTCCCCCAGCTGACGTTAACCGTACCTGTCTCGTGCATACCGGTGAGGTACACCTGCCCGCCGTCGCCTACGATAAATTCACCGTCCTGATGGGCCTGAGATGCCGTTGCGCCAAAGGGGATCGGGCGACCATCCGCACGTTTTAGTGTCATCAACACCCGACTGCCTACGTGGGTTTCATAATGTGCTCGCACGATGGCGCCGCGCGTTGGGGTCACCGTTTTGGCGGCCTGGTCGATATCGGCATTTTCCGGCAAGGTTTCGGTGTTCAGCGCGAGGGTGTTGTGACGGTATGGCGAAACGTACGGCACAATGGCATAGCCGCGATAATCGGTGTTGATGCCTGTCTGATTGGTGACGTTGGTGTCGTCTGCGCCCGGCGCTTCGATCAGCGCAGCGGTCTCACCCATCGGCTGACCGAGGGTGATGCCGTGCGCATGGGCGATCATACTGCCCTGAAGACCGACATTGAGCTGTTGCTGCTGGTTATCCTGGGAATACCCGGCGCTCACTTCGCCGTAGGTGCCTTTATAATCGGCATTCAGACTGGTGCTGTCCCCACTGCTCTGACTATGGCCCTGCTGAACCCCCCAACTGAGGTTATTTCCGGCCAGCGCCGTGCCGTTCAGACCCACGCTTTGGGTTGTTTCGTGCTTTGTGCTGTTCAGGTTGTAGTTCACCCAGGTGTTGCTGAGCCAGCGATCGAGCGGAACGGAGACGTTAAACGCGATCGTCTGCTCGCTGGTTTTCTCATTATTATCATCCCCGCTGTCACGCGTGTTTTTATCCAGTCCGTAACTGAGACCGTAGCTGATGCCGTGCCAGGAGTTGTTGTAGCCGAGGTTCAGTGAGGTCATCCCCTGGCTTGAATTCCAGTAGTTCTCTTTGACCAGGCTTAACGTCAGGGAACCAAACGCCCCGCCCAGGGACTGGTCGACAGTCGCCTCCTCGCGGCTGCGGCGCGTGTCCGGCGTTTCCCAGTCGTCATTACGGGTATGGGAATCCAGCGTGTCCTGCAGGGTGTAGAACCCCTTGCTGTTATAGCGATAGCCAGCAATGGAAAAATGGGTACCGGTGGTGGCGAAATCTTTGCTGTAGCGGATGCGCCAGGAGCGCCCGCGAGTGGGGTCCTGATCCTGCATCTCTGATTTGGCGTCGGTGACATCCACCGAAAAGGCCCCGAGATCGCCGATATTCTTGCCGACCCCCAGCGCCAGCGCATCGTAATACTGGCTTGCCTGCACGCCGCCGTAGACCGTAAAGCCGTAAGGCAAGCCGTAGATTGCCGTACCCTGCATAAACGGGTTTTTTTCGACGTCGTTGTCATAGCTGCGATAGCGCCCCGCGGTGAGGCTGTATTTAAAGCGGCCTTCACGCTGCAACACCGGCACCGACGCATAAGGCACCACAAAATGCTGTTCGCTGCCGTCCGTCTCTTTTACGGTGACGTTCAAATCGCCGCTTCCGCCGGTGGGGTAGAGATCGTTGATCTCGAACGCGCCGGGAGCAACATAGTTCTGGTAAATGACGTAACCATTCTGGCGAACGATAACCTGGGCGTTACTGTGCGCCGTACCGCGGATCACCGGCGCAAAGCCCTTCATGCTGTCCGGGAGCATGTCGTCATCCGAGGCGATCTGCGCCCCGGTGTAAGAGATGCTGTCAAATACGTCGGAAGGGGAAGAGCTTTGGCCGAATGTGACGTTCCCGCCAAGGGCGATAATATCGCGCTGGGCGTAGGTATAGACCGAAGAAAACTGGCTCTCTGCGTCACCGTTACCGCTGGTTTTGCTCCAGGTGGAGTAGTTACGAAAACGCCACGCCCCGAGGTTAAGACCCGGACGCAGGTTAAGAAACTCGCTGCGCTGATCGCTACCGTTTTCACCTTTGCCGCGGTTGTTCCCGGCGGTGAAGCTGTAATTGAGCAGCAGGGCGTTAATTCCCTCGTCATATTCCTGCGGGTCGACGTAATCACGCGGTACCTGGGTAATCGCGGTCTGGGGGATGCTTAACAGCAACTGCTGCGGATTAACATGAAACGTTGCGCTGGCGGAGGGGATCACGCTCAGGTCAATACACTGCGCCTTATCGTCCTGCCCGAATTTTTCGATATTAATACCGAAGCTTTTTAACTGGGAAGAGCTAAGGCACGGCTGCAGGGTTGATTTACCGCTGGCGTCTTTCTTCAGCGTGAACTCAATCTCTTTGCTTGCTACTTTATTATTGTTGACGTAAACGTCAACGTGATATTTACCGGGAGCCTGACCGGGACCAATCTCATAGATACTGAGGTCGGTTTTACCCTGGCCTGGGTGATCAATATCCAGTAGCGCCGGGTTGAAATAATCATCAGCCAGAACTTTTTGCACGCACACACCCAACAGCGTGCAGCCCAATGCAATAAGCATTGAGCGTCCGTGCTGTTTGGGTGGTTCGGTGGAGTAGTCCCAGCTCATAATAATTTTTGCTATTCCAGACGTTATTTAATCTGTGCGCTATAGGACTGGCTAATACCGCCGTAATCATTGATGATTTTCCAGCTCACGGTGTGTGCTGTAATATTTCCTGGTGTCGCGAAATGGGCTTCACTTTTTGGGCCAGCATAGGTGGCTTTATCGACTTTTTTACCGTCGAGCGTTATTTCCTGGAAATTCATATAAAACGGCGTGGGGTTTTCGACAATCAGCTGGTTTCCCCGGGTGTGCCAGGATAATTGCGTGGCAACATCTTCCGGTTTTCCGGTAATACCTGACGGGCGATAAAGCAGCTTAATGCGGGTTTTAATCGCAATCTGCAGCGTATTCACGCTCTCATTACGCGCAGAAGAGGGGATGGATTTAATATTCAACCAGAACAGCGATTCGCGATCGGCAGGTAAGTTTCCCCCGGTTCTGATGATGCGCAGAACGTTCTCTTGCTTCGCATCAAGGCGAAACAGCGGTGGCGTGATCAGGAACGGCGCTTTCTCACGTGCGTTATCTTCCGTTTCGACCCATGACTGCACCAGATAATCGAGATTGTCCGGGTTGGTGATCCCAATAGAGGATTCTTTTTTACTTTCTGGGTAGACCACGCGTGTGCCGCCAATGGTAATACCCGCATGGGCAACGGAAGCAATAAATAAAAAAGAGGAGGCCAGAAGATATTTTCGCATAGTGACACCGTAATAAAGCAATAACAGATATTAGCCACTGGGGTAGCTAATATCTGTTTTATTAGTTGTAAACGATAGTGAAGGTAGAAGCGGCATTCGCCAGTCCGGCAGACACCGTTCCTCCGGTCTGGATATAACGTGCACCAAACTGCAGATCGTTTGTTGTGGTACCTGGCGTGAGCGTATACGCAGCAGAAGCCGTATATAAACTCAGTGGATTTTCCGTTTTATCCAGCAACTGAACACCCACTCCTGACGCCGAACCGGTTCCTGATGTCACAGCAAGAATATCTTTGTTGTTACTGTCAGGCGTCCCGCCGAATGTCACCGAGGCGCTGGTAACCGTTTCAGGACAATCTTTTAACTGAATACTAAAGCGGGTTGTCGAGGTCGTCGAACCACTTCCGGTAAATGCAGATTTAGAAACCTTACCTAATGAAACATTAAGCGGATTGCTTAAACCGTTTACCACAGTACATGCAGAATCAATAATCTCACCTGTGAAATTAATTTGACCTTCACCACTGGACGCAAATACAGAAACGGAAGCACACACCATCCCGGCGGCGATCCCCGCAATAATCATTTTTTTCATTTAAATCCTCTGAATGAAAGTATGGCACTTCAGGTATTAATCATCACGTTGCTGATTAATTCGGCATGAACTATCGCTGAGAACTATTTTTCGATCAATTTATCTTCAGACCATTTTTACCCTCGAAGGGTGTTTGTCCAGGTGTCGGGAGAGAAAGGAAAATGATTACCCGCCAGGCATTTATCAGGGCTATAGTATCTGCAAAGAGCCGCAAGGAGAGATGTCGTGGACTATCGTAAAATTATCAAAGAGGTAGGGCGGGGGAAAAACCATGCCCGCGACCTGGATCAGGAAACGGCCCGTGCGCTGTATACCCATATGCTTAACGGCGACGTGCCCGATCTGGAGATGGGCGGTATCCTGATTGCGCTACGCATTAAAGGTGAAGGCGAAGCGGAGATGCGCGGTTTCTATGACGCGATGCAGGCGCAAACGCTGCGCTTAACGCCACCGGTAGCCAGACCGATGCCGATTGTCATCCCTACCTACAACGGCGCGCGCAAACAGGCGAATCTGACGCCACTGCTGGCTATTCTGCTGCATAAGCTCGGGTTCCCGGTGGTTGTCCATGGCGTTAGCGAAGATCCGACTCGCGTCCTGACGGAGACCATTTTTGGCATGTTAGGTATCGAGCCGACCCTGCACGCCGGACAGGCACAGGCAAAGCTGGATGGTCATCAGCCGGTCTTTATTCCGGTTAAGGCGCTCTGTCCACCGCTGGAAAAACAGCTGGATATGCGCTGGCGCATGGGCGTGCGCAACAGTGCGCACACCCTGGCGAAACTGGCGACGCCGTTTGGTGAAGCGGATGCCCTGCGCCTCTCCAGCGTATCGCACCCGGAGTATGTCACGCGGGTGGGCAAGTTCTTTGAAGATATCGGCGGCAGGGCGCTGCTGATGCATGGCACCGAAGGGGAAGTTTATGCCAATCCGCAGCGCTGCCCGCAGCTGGTGCTGATTGATGCCGCCGGCACGCGACCCGTGCTGGAGCGGGGTGAAGAGAATGTAGATGTGGTGTTGCCGGAGGCAAAAGATCCGCACACGACTGCGCACTGGATTGAGCAGTGTCTAGCCGGTAATGTCCCTGTTCCGCACGCCCTTAAGCTGCAGATGGCCTGCTGCCTGCTGGCAACCGGAGAAGTGGAGTCTGTCCAGGCGGGGTTAGCCCGTGTGGAACAGGCGTTTTAGGCAAAAAAAAGCCCGTCCAGTGGCGGACGGGCAAGCAAGGGTAACAACAGGGTCAATGAGGGTTGGAGCAGCTCACCAGAGGGTATGGTGAGGGTGGAGCATTACTTCAGTCGATTATTTGTAGATAACCGCAGTGCCGCTCAGCTTGTTATTGCCGTTAGCGGAGGTGATGGTGTATCCGCTTGCACCGGCCGCAGCGGCTTTTTCAGCCAGTTTGGCTTCCAGACCGTCCAGCGTGGTTGCGCCATCAGCACTCACCACACCTACTTTATTCATGTTCTGTGCCTGAGCAGAAGAAACGGGCTCTACAGCGAAAGCGCCAAAAGACAGAGCAGACAGGGCAACAGCAGCAACAGCATATTTGATGGTTTTCATAATTAATCTCTCGCAGGTTTTTCTGTTAAGGGGACGATGTTCCGTCGATGTGATAAGTATCACGTTTTTTTTCGGCAGATAAAATCGAAGAGAATTGACGTGGTTGCTCAAAAAAATTGAATGACAAATAACTTATTGAATATTAATAAATTCAGAAGGGCAATTTACAGTTCTTGTCGCTCCGGTTTACAGACGCATGATTCATGGCACATTTTGCTACGCGCCTGTTAAAAAATCGTGAGCGTAAAGGAAATCGCTTGCGCGGTGAACTTCGGTAAAGGAAAGTCAACGTAACTGGCTGTCTTTCGATCCTCTGCGATTATATCCTGAATGTGATTTGTTTTTTGAATCTTTATTCTGCTGGCAGGAGACGCATAACCGTACGCCGGGCATGGCTTTACGGCGCGCTTCCGGAATCGTTTCTCCGCACTCTTCACATTCCGTTAAACTTTCACCGCGCGGAATTTCACCGCGAGCACGGGCAACGGCATCTTCAATGGTACTGTTGATCTGTTCGTTAACGGCGTCATCATTCGCCCATCCGGAAGCCATGGCTTATCCTCACGTTCGGTGTGTATCTTATTCATATGGGGTCAAAAAACGTACAGTCAAGACGGGGGTGAGAACTGCATCTGTCAGCCAGATGCAGTGGTTCTCGGAAGGGGAACTTATTTATAGATGGTTGCTGTGCCATACATATGGTTATCGCCGCCAGCGGAATTCACCACGAAGCCTTTCGCACCTTCTTCGCGCGCTTTTTCGGCCAGCTTGTTTTGCAGATCGTCAAGGTTACTTGCACGGCTTACCGAGACGGTGCCTGCGGGGCGCAGCTGGCTGGTATCGGTACTTTCGGTCAGTGACTGAACGCCCATGGCAGAAAATGACGCACTCGCCAGCGCGCCAGCGATAACAACAAGAGTCAGGTATTTTTTCATAATCACATCCTCAGGGGGAAACAACAGGTGATTCCCTTTAAGTTTAGAAGCCTGACGAGTGTGATTTAGCGCAAAAATTTGATGATGATCTGCTTATTTTTTGAACGATATAAATTGACAATTCGCTGACAGATCAGCGACATAAAGGTCACTGATTTATGGCGTTTTTTTGCGCACAGCAGAGAGATATTTACCGTTGCTCCCGCACAGGGTATCTTACGCCGCTGTTTAAAGGAGAATGCCATGACTTCCAAGCCGGGATTACACCCGCGAAATCGCCACCGCAGCCGCTATGACATGAAGGCGTTATGCCAGAGCTGCCCTCCGCTGCAGGACTACATCGTGCAGACCCCAGCCGGTGAGCCTTCGGTCAACTTTGCCGACCCGCAGGCGGTAAAAATGCTGAATAAAGCCCTGCTGGCGCATTTTTACGGCGTTACGCACTGGGATATCCCGGAAGGCTTTCTCTGCCCGCCCGTGCCGGGGCGTGCCGACTATCTCCACTATCTTGCCGATCTGCTGGCTGACGATCGTGGCGGCGTTATTCCTCAGCAGGCCACGGTTCTGGATATTGGGACCGGCGCGAACCTGATTTATCCGCTTATCGGCGTGCATGAATATCACTGGCGCTTTACCGGGAGCGAAATTGGCGCTGAGGCGTTTGCCAGCGCGCAGGCGATCATTAATGCCAATCCTGGCTTAAGTCGGTCTATTCGCTTACGCCGTCAGAAAGATGCCGCCTCTATTTTCAACGGCATTATCCACAAGAACGAGCACTACGACGCCACCCTCTGCAACCCGCCATTCCATGATTCAGCGGCTGCCGCCCGCGCCGGGAGCGAACGTAAGCGTCGCAATCTGGGTCAGGCTGAAGATGGCGCGCTCAACTTCGGCGGCCAGCAGCAGGAGCTGTGGTGCGAAGGGGGCGAGGTGGCGTTTATCCTGCGCATGTTCGCGGAAAGTAAACAGTTTGCCCGCCAGGTGAAATGGTTTACCACCCTGGTTTCGCGCGGCGATAACCTGCCGCCGCTCTACCGCGCGCTGACCGAAGCCGGTGCCGTGAAGGTGGTGAAAAAAGAGATGGCGCAGGGACAAAAACAGAGCCGCTTTATCGCCTGGACGTTTATGGACGATAACAAACGTCGCAAATAGCACGCCGTCGTAAGCCGGGTAAGGCGAAGCCGCCACCCGGCTCGGTTACAGCGTCGGCTCCTGCGGAGGGAGCGGCGAGGCAGGCGGCGGCAGCACCTGATACGTCTGCACCGGCATACGCACATCCGCCAGATCAAAGTGTTTTTTCACCATGCTGTCGAGGGCAAAACGTACCGTCCACTGTTTGAGCGGCTGGGTGGTGAACGACACGCGCAGGGTAAAGGCGGTGTTGGTCAGCCCGACAATACCGGCAAACGACGGCTCGCCAATCACCAGGCCGCGAATATCCTCCATGGACATCATCTCATCTACCGCGTCCCGCAGCGCCTGTTTGGCTTTATCGGCATCTTCATGACGATCGACATCGTAATTTGCCACCACCGAGCCAATACCCCGGACGAAGTTGGCGAAGGTGGTAATCGATGACCACGGAATAATGTGGTACGCCCCGGTGTCCTGGCGCACGCCGACGGATCGAATCGACATTCGCTCAACGGTGCCGGTCAGCGGCCCGATGGTCACCAGATCCCCGGTGTTCATGCCGTTTTCAAACTGAATAAAGATACCGGTGATGATGTCCTTCACCAGCGTCTGCGAGCCGAAGGAGATAGCCAGACCCAGCGCACCCGCACCGGCCAGCAGTGGCGCGATATTCACGCCAATTTCCGAAAGCACAATCATAATCGTGATGGTACTGATTATAACCGCCAGCGCGTTGCGGAACAGGGTGAGCAAGGTGCGGGCACGCGCGCTTGGCAGCGGCCTGCCGTGAATGTCAGAGACCAGGCGGTTCTCAATCAGGCTGGCCAGCAGCGTCCAGCCTACGGCAGAGAAGAACAGGATCAGCGCGATACGAATTAAAATATCAACGGTCTTTTCCCCCGCGCCGTTGTGCAGCCAGTTCCAGAAATCGAACAGTCCCCAGGCATTGAGCAGCAGCATAATCGCCACACAGACGGTGAGAATGCGCGCCACCTTCAGTGAAACCGAAAGCCAGCCGTTCACCCGTTTTTGCAGCTCCGGGTAATTGCGCTGGACCTGAGCAGACAAGGTAATGGTTTTCGATAGCCAGCGAGAGAGCAGGCCGGAAACAAAGGCCGCGACGCCAATAATGGCCAGGCTTTTAAACGTGGCTCCCATCATAAATTTCAGGCTGTTGCCGGGATCGAACAGCGAGAAGAAGCACAGCACAATGAAGTAAGCGCTGGCCAGCCAGTGCCACACCAGGGCAAAAGCGCGAATAAAGAGGCTAAAGAACGAAAGGGAACGGTCGGCCAGATGCAGCAAGCTCTCGGTGATCGTCTTTTTGTTATGGAAGATGAGGTAGAGCGCCCAGACGGTAATGCAGATCATAATCAGCACATTCGCCAGCGCACCAGACTGGACGTTCACCTGGTTGGAGATGATTGGCACGGCAACCAGCAGACCATAACCAATCAACCCGCTGAGCACGCTCAGACGCAGCGCCCAGTATCTGGCGCTGCTATCCCGAATAGTGAAAGGGCGAAGATCTGGCACGCGTGGGCAAAATATCAGCCGCAGCAGCGCCTTAAAGAACTCAATTACGGCGAAGGCATTCAGAAACAGCGCCTGCTGGAAGGCGATAGTTTTGTTGCCGGTATTCAGCCTGTCGGCCAGCAATTGCCCTGTAAACAACGTCAGCGCCAGCAGCAGTAAATCAATGATAAACGCGGCGGCGATCATCAGCGGCAGATGCAACCAGCTGCTTTTCTGCTGATTCTTCTTGCGACCCCATTGCCCCATTTTTCGGTACAGGGGCCACGCGCACAGGCGCACCAGCCAGTAAAAAATGAAGACGGCGGCCGCCAGCAGTAAAAATTGCGTGGCAGCCGCGGTAAACGTCCGGGGGTTAAAGGGCTTGTGCGAAGAGCCCATCAGGTTGCGATAGAGCTGGGCAAAGCGCGAGGAGAGGGCATCGGCATAGTGGCGGCTAACCTCGGTCACATTTTCCAGCACCGTCTTTTGCTCTTCTACCGGCGGCGGGGTGATGGTTGGAACGGGCTCCTGGGGCGGTGTGGCGGCAATTTTTCTCAGCTGATCGACTAACTCTTGCCGGGAGGTGTCGTTTTCCAGCACATCGGCAAGGGCACTGTAGGCGGCTTTTTTCTCTTCTGCATCCGGTTCCGGTGGAGGCGTTTTTTGCTGCGCAGTGGCCGTTCCGGTGGTGACGCCGGGGATAGCAACGGCTATCGATGGCGCACTAAACAAGCTAAGCAACAACAGCAGGATCCACGGCACGGTGCCCTCCGGTGAAAATGTCGAACAAAATGATAAGTATAGAGGGCAGGGAGCGGAGGGCGTGTTTTGGGAACAATCTGGCGTAAAAAAGCCGGGCATGCCCGGCTTTGTATTTCAGAGGTCTGGCAATCAGGAGACGTGCTGCAGAAACTCCTGCAAACGCTGGCTTGGCGGGTTTGCAATCAGCGCCTGCGGGTTACCGTCTTCTGCGATACGGCCTTTATCAATGAAGATAAGGCGGGACGCCACTTTCTCGGCGAAGCCGATTTCGTGGGTCACGATCACCATCGTCATGCCCTCTTCGGCCAGATCCTGCATGACTTTCAGCACCTCGTGGCGCAGCTCCGGGTCGAGTGCGGAGGTTGGCTCATCAAACAGCATCATTTTCGGTTTAACCGCCAGCGCGCGGGCGATAGCCACACGCTGCTGTTGTCCACCGGAAAGTTCAGAAGGGTAGTGGTGAGCACGTTCTGCGAGGCCCACTTTCGCCAGCAGATCTTTAGCCAGCGCTTCCGCCGCCGCTTTGTTGGCACCGCGTACGCGCAGCGGGCCAAACATCACGTTTTCCAGCGCCGTCAGGTGCGGGAACAGGTAAAACTGCTGGAACACCATGCCCGCTTCCTGACGAATCAGACGGTCGTCCACTTTCGGATCATTCACCTTCAGACCATCGACGATCAGATCGCCACTGGTGATCTCTTCCAGCTTATTGATGCAGCGCAGCAGCGTGGATTTACCGGAGCCAGAGGGCCCGATAATGACAACCACTTCACCCTGTTTGATGCTCAGATCGATATTGTGCAGCACCTGGGTTGGACCAAAGTGCTTGGATACGTTTTTAAATTCAATCACAGGATTTTCATCCTTCTTTCAAGACGACGCAGAACGAAGCTCAGAACCAGAGTGATAATCAGGTAGACAACGGCTACCGCACTCCAGATTTCCAGCGCACGGAAGTTGCCAGCAATGATCTCCTGGCCCTGGCGGGTCAGTTCAGCAACGCCAATAACGATGAACAGCGACGTGTCTTTGATACTGATGATCCACTGGTTGCCCAGCGGTGGCAGCATGCGGCGCAGCGCCAGAGGCAGAATCACGTGACGGATGGTTTCGCGACGCGAAAGGCCTAACGCCAGACCCGCTTCACTGAAGCCTTTATGAATCGACAGTACCGCACCGCGCGTAATTTCCGCGATGTAGGCACCTGAGTTGATCATAATGGTCACGACGGCGGCGCTGAACGGGTCGATGCGCAGGTCGGTGAAGGCCATTGGCAGGGCGAAGTAGATGAACATGACCTGTACGACAATAGGCGTGCCGCGGATCACTTCGATGAAAACCAGTGCGATGTGGTTTGCAATCCAGCCACCGTAGGTGCGGGCGAAACCGGCGACAAGACCGATAATCAACCCGCCAACCAGACCGAGGACCGAAATCCACAGGGTCATTTTAGCGCCTTCAAGCAAGAGAGGAATGGCAGGCCAGATGGCGCTCCAGTCAAACTGCATGATGTATTCCTGTATACCGTGGTGAAAAACGAAAAACGTAGGCCCGGCAAGCATGAGCGTCACCGGGCGTTACAAACCTGAATTCAGGTAAAATTATTTAGGCTCGGTACCGAACCATTTTTTGTAGATTTCGTTATACGTGCCGTTCTCTTTCAGGGTTTTCAGCGCACCGTTAACTTTCGTACGCAGGTCGTCGCTGCCTTTCGGGAAGGCAATACCGTACTGCTGTGCTTCCAGAGACTCACCGACCGCTTTGAACTTACCGTTGCCTGCGGTTTTGATGAAATAGAGGATGTTAGGCGTATCGTGCAGAACCGCGTCAGCACGGTTGGTGCCAAGTTCCATATAGGCGTTATCGATGTTCGGGAACTGGCGCAGATCTTTGGTTTTGATGTTCGCTTTCGCGTAATCAACGGAGCCGGTGCCGCTCTTCACCGCCACCACTTTACCGTCGAGATCTTTCACGCTTTTAACGTCGTTATTGTCAGCTTTGACCATCACCAGCAGGCCGCTTTTGTAGTAGCCGTCAGAGAAGTCGATCGCTTTTTTACGCTCATCAGTAATGGTGATGCCTGCCAGGGCCAGGTCTACGTTTTTGGTTTGCAGTGCCGGGATGATACCGCTGAAGTCCATTGGCTTCAGGGTGTAATCCAGTTTGAGTTCTTTTGCGATTGCGGCCCACAGATCCACATCAAAACCAACGTATTTATCACCCTGTTTGAATTCAAACGGAACAAACGCCGTGTCGGTGGCTACAACCAGTTTATCGGCGGCCTGAGAAGAGACCGCAAAAGCCAGGGTAAGTGCAGCCAGTGAAACTTTTAATACAGACTTCATAGCATTTCCTTTTATATCCACGGGGCGATCCCCTGCGAGAACGACAGGCACAATGAAAAAATCGTGCCAACTTTACAAGCTGTTGTTTTGCAAAGGGGAGGATGTCATGCATTGCACAATAAGCGTGGCAATGATGTCTGATTGCACCAAGGTGGAGCACCGTTTTGGTGCGCGTCGTTTGGCTCAACTGACGGGGAGATATTTAGCGCAAATAATGATGAAAAAACAATCTTCCGTTAACGGTTGTGTGAGGTGATTATTACATTTCTTTCACGTTTGCAGCGTCTCAGTGGAAAAGTGTGCACCATAAATGTGCAAAACCCTCACCAGAGGCGAGGGTTTGATAGAAAATTCGTATGGATTATTCGATGTTAGATTCGATAAACCACAGGAATTGATCCAGGTCGCGAGACGCGGCAGTGAAGATATCCGCAGTATCTTCGTCTTTAGCCTGGCTAATTGCTTTACGCACGTCGTTAGCCACAATCGCATAACGGTCTGCCAGCTCTTTCAGGTGATCCTGAACGGTGTGAATATCCAGCGGATAGCTTTTCAGTGGCGTTTTGCTGTTAATCACCTGCGTGGTACCCAACGCCACACCGCCTAACTGCACGGCGCGTTCGGCCATGGTGTCCAGGTGGGTGACCAGTGCTGTGCGGAAGCCATCCAGCATTTCATGAACGGCAATAAAGTTTGCACCGCGCATATTCCAGTGGGCCTGTTTGGTGATCAGCGAAAGATCGATGAACTGGATCACCTGGCGATTCAGCAACTCAATCGTTGCTTTTTTGTCGCTGTCCGATACATCGTTACGGGTATAAAGCAGATTAGACGCTTTCGTTTTCACCAGTTTAGCGGTACTCATAATCTCATATCCTCTTGATGTTTATGTCCCAGGTAATTACGGAACTAAGTATAGCACCGGATTTTTTTCCTGCGGTTTGGCTGTGCCTATTGGTTTAATAGCAAGAAGGGAGTTGAATTATTAACTGGTTGAACCATATGGTATTTTTTAAAATTGACACAGATCAATCTTAATTCTCTATTTCCCATTAAGGGCGAGAGAAATATGACTTTTCGATGACGAAGAATGTAAGAAATTATAAATAATACAGAACTGGCCTTTATTCTGCATGGCACCGAGGCCATGCAGAATATACGGTATTAGCGGATGTCCACTTTCTCAACTTTTGGCTCAGGGCGCATGGTGAGCGTTGACCCCATCGACGCCGCAATAATGGAGCACAGCGCCAGCGTCTGGGTAAAGGTGAGGGTTTCCCCAAGGAATACCATACCGGAGATGGCGGCCAGTGCAGGCTCCATGCTCATCAGGGTACCGAAGATGCGCGTCGGCAGCCGCGTGAGGGCAATCATCTCCAGTGAATAAGGCAGAGCCGTTGAGAGGATGGCGACAGCAAAACCCACCGGCATTACTGACCACTGCCAGATAGAGACCGTCGCCTGAGCCATACCCAGCGGAACAAAGATGATGGCGGCAATGAGCGAGCCCAGCGCCACGGTCGCCGGGCCGTGCTCTTCGCCGGCGCGCTGACCCGTGAGGATATACACTGCCCAGCAGGCTCCGGCGCCCAGAGCCAGCGCGGCACCCGTCAGGTCGATTTCAGAGACGCTCTGGCCCAGTGGCAAGAGGAACCACAACCCCAGAACCGCTAACACCACCCAGATAAAATCGACAGGCCGTCGGGAGGAGAAAAGGGCCACCGCCAGCGGGCCGGTAAATTCCAGCGCGACGGCAATCCCCAGCGGAATGGTCTGGATAGAGAGATAGAACATATAGTTCATGGACCCCAGCGCCAGCCCGTAGAAGAGCAGCGGGAGGCGCTGCTCTTTTTTGACGCGCAACCGCCAGGGTTTAAAAATGACCACGAGGATCAGGGTACCCAAAGCGATACGCAGGGCAGTGACGCCCGGTGCGCCTACAAGTGGAAAGAGCGATTTCGCGAGGGACGCGCCACTCTGTATAGACAGCATTGCAATCAGAATTACAGCAACCGGCATCCAGACCGATGACGTGCGGGATATCCCTGGCATCCTTTCTCCTGTCAATTTTTGTCAAATAGGGTAAAAGCCGCAGTGTAATTGAAATATGGCGCAACGGTTGAGCTACTGTTGAAAAAAAACCAGGGAAAATCCGTAAAATGGATAAGCGTTGCTGGTTTTATCGCCTGTCAGATTAGGAATAATCTGGATGAATGTAACGGCGTTGACGCGCAGTATGAGTATTTAGCAACAGAAATCCTTTGTGATTTGAACAAGATAACTGATGCTGGAAACGTTCTGTTACAGGAAAGGTCCCGTTAGACATCACGAATCACAAAGAGTTTCGCAAATTTTTTTGATATATTTAAAACTTACGGATTTACTTGAAGCACATTTGAGGTGGTTATGAAAAAAATTGCATGTCTTTCAGCACTGGCCGCTGTACTGGCTGTTTCCGCAGGTACCGCTGTAGCTGCTACTTCCACTGTTACCGGTGGTTACGCTCAGAGCGATATGCAGGGCGTAATGAACAAAGCTAACGGTTTCAACCTGAAGTATCGTTACGAGCAGGATAACAACCCACTGGGCGTGATCGGTTCTTTCACCTACACCGAGAAAGATCGTTCTGAAAACGGCGCATACAACAAAGGCCAGTACTACGGCATCACCGCTGGTCCAGCATACCGTATCAACGACTGGGCAAGCATCTACGGTGTTGTAGGTGTTGGCTACGGTAAATTCCAGCAGACCGAAAACCAGGGTCTGAACCGCACTGCAAGCAACAGCGACTACGGCTTCTCCTATGGCGCGGGTCTGCAGTTCAACCCAATCGAAGACGTTGCTCTGGACTTCTCCTATGAGCAGAGCCGTATCCGCAACGTTGACGTTGGCACCTGGATCGCGGGCGTAGGTTACCGCTTCTAATCACTTCGGTGAGCCAGTAAAAAATCCGCCCATGTGGCGGATTTTTTTTTGCAAGGTAAAAGCAAAACGGCAACCATGGGTTGCCGTTTTTAATGTTTTTCCCTCTCCCGT
Organism: Enterobacter cloacae complex sp. OE43NF; assembly: GCF_023544405.1. NCBI lineage: Bacteria > Pseudomonadati > Pseudomonadota > Gammaproteobacteria > Enterobacterales > Enterobacteriaceae > Enterobacter > Enterobacter cloacae complex sp. OE43NF. Next base: position 14,545 of record NZ_JAMJFW010000040.1, on the reverse strand, counting down.
GGGAGAGGGCCAGGGTGAGGGCATCAGACCGCACAGCTTACTTACTCTTTATATCGAAAATATCCGTACCCAAATGGTTATAGTCAACTTTCTGTAACTTGAAGTTGGTAACGTACACTGGGGGAGCTTTCTTGTTTGAGATAAACGGGTAAGCATTTTTGATCTGCTCTGCTGAAATCCCCGTCCACTGCGAGAAGAACGTCAGGAAATCATTGGCCGAGCGGCGCGCGGTGATAATACGATGCTTCTTGTCATCACTCGATAACACCATAAACGGTACCTGGAAGTTTTGCTGGAATTTATCGTCGTGCGCCAGATACTGCACCTCTTTACCGCGCTCTTTAAACGCCAGCCCGTGATCCGAGAAATAAACCATCGAGAAACTCTCACCCGTATTACGTAGCTGATCGTACAGCTTGCTGAGCAGTTCGTCGGTTTGCGTCATGGTATACAGATAGCAAGAGGTTTCTTTAGATTGCACAAACTCGGCGTATTTCCCCTGCGTGCGGTCGCAGGCCTGAGGGTGTGAACCCATCAGGTGCAGGACGATCAGCTGTGGCTGCGTACGCTGCGTGGCAAAAACCTGCGCCGTCATCTTGAGCAATGCTTCGTCTTTGGTATTTTTATCGGCTTCAAAATCACCGTTTTTCAGGAACTGTACTTCATCGGCACGCTTCGCGATGCTGGCAATGGCGGTATCGTATTCGCCAATTTGCCCCTGATTAGAGAACCACCATGTCTGAAAACCGGCACGGTTTGCCAGCGTGACAAAGTTATCCTGATACTGTGGTTTGCCGTCGACAACGCGGTTCAGGGTCAGGCCGAGCGATTTCTGCGTCGAGCCGCTGGCCGCAATATAATCGGTAAACAGGGTACCGTTGACGGCGCTGGCGAACGGCGTGTTATCCCAGTGTCCGCCGAACGCGCCCATCGCATCGCGGCGTGCGCTTTCGCCGATGACGACCACATAGGTATGGTACTTCGGCTTCACCGCCAGCACGTTCCAGGTGTCTTTCATATTGGAGAGCTCAGCCATGCGCGCCTGCTCGTCGAGAACTTCCTGGTTATTGACGACAACGTCTTTTACAAAGCGGAACACCGGATAGCCGGTATCCTTCAGCTTGAACACGCCGCCCCAGGCCAGGTTTTGCACGGGGGTGACAAAGAAGGTCACCACGCTGAATGCCAGGCATAGCGTCTCTATTTTTCCCCACGCTTTTTTCTCTTCGGGTTTACGACGCACCGCTATAACGCCAAGCGCAAAAATAAAGAGGCCGACCACGTAGCTGTACCACGGGAAGATCGTCAGGATCTCGGTCGACTCTTCCATATTGGTCGAGTGCAGCGCCAGCAGGGTATTAAAGTTTGGCGAACCGTAAGCCTGACCAAACGGGAAATAGAGCGCTGCAATCAGGGAGCAGATGCCCACTAACGTTTTTTGCGCGCGCGGCGCGGTACGCCACAGCAAATGCAGAATGCAGGTAAACGCAACGGCATACAGCAGGCTGAAGGGGTAACCCAGCGCAAAGTTAATCAGCAAGGATTGTAAAAAGTAGAATGCCGTCCACGGACTTAAGGCCCGACTGCGGGTAACAACGGTGTCTATCAGGGTTAAATTCATAGGTCACTATCATGCATAAAAACGCCATGTGCTCACCCTGGCGTCAAGGGTCATAACCTGCCTGACAGTGCGTGGAGAGGGAATGAGGGTCCGCTTCAGCGAGCCGCAAATTGTGCAGGGCTGCAAGAAGATAGTGCGAGCGCTAAATAATATCAACCGTTGCTAAGCAGATGTTTTGCGAAGAGGATTGCAAATCCGTAAAAAAAACCGGGAATAGGGCGGCCGGAGGCCAGTTTACAGCGGGAATATGACGGCAAAATGAAGCGGCGTACCGCAACGCCGCTTAGTGAGAAGGTTTGTCGTCCTGATGCGGCTTGTTGTTAAACATATCGCACAGCATGTTCAACAGCATTAAGCGCACCCTGAAGGGGGAGTGAGTAAACACGGTCATACACCTCTTGAATTCGTTCATAAGACCTCCTGATTTTTGATCCCTTCGATCCGTGAAGGGTGACTGCAATACATACAGATATAGCACAGGCTATATTGTATAGCTATGGCTATTTCGTTAATTTTTTGTGCTTGTAGAGGTATGGTTTACAATGTGCGCTCTCGATACCGGGCGCTGGAAGCGTCACCCCACTGAGGAAGTACAATGAACCGTCGCGCAGGTAAGCCAACAATCAGAAAAACGACGCAACTGGTGAATGTGGAAGAGCACGTCGAAGGTTTTCGTCAGGTGCGTGAAGCCCACCGACGTGAACTGATTGATGATTATGTTGAGCTGATTTCCGATCTGATTCGCGAGGTCGGGGAAGCACGTCAGGTTGATATGGCGGCCAGGCTGGGGGTTTCGCAGCCAACCGTTGCGAAGATGTTAAAACGTCTGGCCTCCGTCGGCTTAATCGAAATGATCCCGTGGCGCGGCGTCTTTCTGACGCCGGAAGGGGAGAAGCTGGCGCAGGAGAGCCGCGAGCGCCACCAGCTGGTGGAGAACTTCTTGCTGGTGCTGGGCGTAAGCCCGGAAATTGCCCGTCGGGATGCGGAAGGAATGGAACACCACGTCAGCGAAGAGACGCTGGTGAAGTTTCGTGAGTTTACGCTTAAATATGGTTCCTCCGCTGAATGAAAATCCCTGGACTGCAGGCCCTCACGCGCGATCGCTTCTTTCATCTCTTATTGATTATTGGTGCAGGTTTAAGCCTTTTTGTGCCGTTTGCGCCCCAAGCCTGGCCTGCGGCGATTGACTGGCGCACTATCATTACCCTGAGCGGGTTAATGATGCTCACCAAAGGGGTGGAGCTGAGCGGCTACTTTGACGTGTTGGGGCGAAAAATGGTGCGCCGGTTTGCCACCGAACGCAGGCTGTCGTTGTTTATGGTGTTCTCCGCCGCGGTGCTGTCGACCTTTCTCACCAACGATGTGGCGCTGTTTATCATCGTGCCGCTGACGCTCACCCTGCGTAAGCTGTGCGAGATCCCGGTGAGCCGGCTGATCATCTTTGAAGCGCTGGCCGTCAATGCGGGCTCGCTGTTAACCCCTATCGGCAACCCGCAAAACATTCTGCTCTGGGGACGTTCAGGGTTATCGTTCGCCGCCTTTACCTGGCAGATGGCGCCGCTGGCGCTGGTGATGATGGCGTCGCTGCTGGCGGTCTGCTGGTTTGCCTTCCCGGATAAAAAACTGCAATACCACAGCGGCACAACCGGCCCGCAGTGGCAGCCTCTTCTGGTCTGGAGTTGCCTGGGGCTGTATATCGTCTTTCTGTTTGCGCTGGAGCTGCGGTATGAACTGGCGGGCGTGCTGCTCGTGGCGGCTGGTTTTGTCGTGCTGGCGCGACGCGTGCTGGTGAGCGTGGACTGGACGCTGTTGCTGGTCTTTATGGTGATGTTCATCGACGTGCATCTGCTTATCCAGCTCCCGGTGCTGCAACACGTGCTGCACAGCGTCAGCGGTCTGTCGCAACCGGGGCTGTGGCTGACGGCGATTGGCCTCTCGCAGGTCATCAGCAACGTGCCTTCTACCATTTTACTGCTCAACTACGTTCCGCCGGACACGCTTCTGGCCTGGGCGGTTAACATCGGCGGGTTTGGTCTGCTGCCCGGCTCGCTGGCCAACCTGATTGCCCTGCGGATGGCGAACGATCGCCGCATCTGGTGGCGTTTCCATCTCTGGTCGATCCCCATGCTGCTCTGGGCTGCGGCGATCGGTTTCGGATTATTCCTTCTCATATAGTGCGCAATTTGTCAGTTTTTCCTGGCAAACGTATAGCAACGTCCTAGCTTTAGTGAACGGCATAGTGTGATGCCGCTCACTGACAGGACCGTTGCTGAACTATGGCTGAAGAACAAAACCCGCCTGCTGACGAGCAGGACAAAAACAATAATGAGCGTAAGCGTCCGGGCAAAAAACCGTTAATTATCCTCGGCATTGTCGTGGTGGTAATGGTCATCGTGGCGCTGGTCTGGTGGTTTTTAACCCGTAACGAAGAGACAACTGACGACGCCTTTACCGACGGCGATGTGGTGACGATTGCCCCTAAAACGGCGGGTTATGTCACGGCGCTACATGTGCGTGATAACCAGCGCGTGAAAAAGGGCGATCTGCTGGTGGTTATCGATCCGCGTGATACCACCGCCCAGCGCGATCAGGCTCAGGCCCAGCTTGGCCTGGCTATTGCGCAGCTGCATCAGGCCCAGGCACAGCTGGCGCTCTCAAAAGTGCAATACCCCGCCCAGCGCGACGAAGCCAAAGCGCAGGTGCTGAAAGCGCAGGCAGACCTCGCCAACGCGCAGGCGGAGTATCGCCGCCAGCGCGGGGTCGATCCGCGTGCCACCACCCAACAAAGCATTGATTCCGCCAACGCCCAGCTGCGTAGTGCACAGGCCGCTCTGGCAAGCGCGCAGGCCCAGCTGGAAGTGGCGGAGCAGGTACAGCTGCAAATCCGCCAGCAGGAGACCAACGTCGAAGCGCGTGAGCGCCAGGTCGATCAGGCTAAAGCGCAGCTGGAAACCGCTAACCTCAACCTCTCTTACACCGAAGTTCGCGCCCCGTTCGACGGGTTTGTCACTAAGCGCAACGTGCAGCCGGGTACGCTGGTACAGGCGGGCACGGCGCTGTTCTCGCTGGTCTCACCCAACGTCTGGGTGGTGGCCAACTTTAAAGAGTCTCAGCTTGAGCGCATGAAGCCAGGCGATAAGGTGGAGGTTTCCGTCGATGCCTGGCCAGATATGGCGCTTGAAGGCCATGTCGACAGTATCCAGCAGGGCAGCGGCTCGCGTTTCTCGGCGTTCCCGTCGGAAAACGCCACCGGCAACTTTGTTAAAATTGTCCAGCGCGTGCCGGTGAAAATTGTGATTGATAAAGGGCTGGATCCGAACAAACCGCTGCCGCTGGGGCTGTCGGTGGAACCGAAGGTCACCGTGGAATGACGGATCACAGCCACGACAACTGGAAGCCCGCCAGCAATCCGTGGGCGGTGGCGATTGTCGTCACGCTGGCGGTGTTTATGGAGATCCTCGACACCACCATCGTCAACGTGGCGCTGCCGCACGTGGCGGGCTCGCTCTCGTCCAGCTATGACGAGTCCACCTGGGTATTAACCAGCTACCTGGTGGCTAACGGCATCGTCCTGCCCATCTCGGCGTTTCTCAGCCGGGTGTTTGGCCGCAAGCAGTTCTTCCTGATTTGCATCGTGATGTTCACCGTCTGCTCGTTCCTGTGCGGGATCGCGACCGAGCTGTGGCAAATCATCTTGTTCCGTGTGATGCAGGGCTTTTTTGGCGGCGGCCTGCAGCCCACGCAGCAGTCGGTGCTGCTTGACTACTTTAAACCGGAAGACAGGGGTAAAGCGTTTGGTCTCTCCTCCATCGCCATTATCGTTGCGCCGGTACTCGGCCCGACGCTCGGGGGCTGGATCACTGACAACTACTCCTGGCGCTGGGTGTTCTTTATCAACATCCCGGTGGGGATAGTGACGGTGCTGGCGATCTACCAGCTGCTGGAAGATCCACCCTGGGAGAGTAAAGCCAAAGAGAAGCTGACTATCGACTGGACGGGGATCGGCCTGATCGCGCTTGGCCTCGGCTGTCTGCAGGTGATGCTCGACCGGGGCGAGGATGATGACTGGTTCTACTCGAACTTTATTCGCACCTTTGCGGTGTTAACGTTGGTCGGCATCATTGGCGCCATTTACTGGCTGATGTATGCCAAAAAACCGGTTGTTGATCTGCACTGCATGAAGGACCGCAACTTTACCATCTCCAGCCTGCTGATGGCGGGGATGGCGATGATCCTTTACGGCAGCTCGGTGGTGATCCCGCAGCTGGCGCAGCAGGATCTGGGCTATACCGCCACCTGGTCCGGGCTGGTGCTGTCGCCCGGCGCAGTGTTGATTGTATTGACCATCCCGCTGGTCCTGAAGCTGATGCCGGTGGTGCAGACGCGCTGGATCATCGCCTTTGGCTTTACCTGTCTGGCTGTGTCGTTCTTCTGGTCGCGCACGCTCACCCCGGATATCGACTTCGAAACGCTGGTGCTGTTCCGCAGCGCCCAGTCGATTGGGCTGGGGTTCCTGTTTGTCCCGCTGACCACCATTGCGTTTATTTCTATCCCAAGGCGGCTGAACGCGGATGCCGCAGCGCTGTTCACCATGTTCCGTAACGTTGCGGGCTCGATTGGCATATCGCTTTCCACGGCGGCCATCACCGAGCGCTCGCAGGCCCACAGCGCGCACCTTGCGTACCACGCCTCGCCGTTTAACGAGCAGTTCCAGCAGGCGATCCGCGAAAGCGCGCAGGCGATCCAGAACTTTACCACTCAGGTCGGCGACCCGACCGGCATTGCCACCGGGCGCATGTACCAGACCATGATTGAGCAGTCGCGCTTCCTGGCCTATATCGACGTATTCACCATTCTGAGCGTGGTGGCGCTGGTCCTGATTCCGTTTTGTTTGTTGCTCTCGCCGGTTAAGAGCGAGGGGAGTGCAGGAGCACATTGATGATACACAGACGTTTACACCCCCTGATGATAATGATGCTGCTGGCAGGTTGCGCCGTGGGGCCGGATTACCAGCCGCCTGCACCGCCTGCCGTCACGCACTGGAACGATAAAGGCGACAGCACGGTGAAATCAAAAACCACCTCCGCTGCGACTAACCCGCGCTGGTGGAAAACGTTCGGCTCGCCGCAACTCGACAGTCTGATTGAACGCGCCATCGCCGGGAATTTGTCCCTGCAGCAAACGGTGCTGCGCATCGCTGGTGCGCGCGAACAGATTAACCAGGCGGGCGGGGCGTTTTATCCGTCGGTCAACGGCAATCTGCAGGCGACGCGCCAGCAGCTCGGCCTGGAAGGTGAGTTGAAGTCTCATGGGGTCTACGACCAGCTTGATAACGTCGATCCGGAACTCAGGGGCGCGTTAGGGCCGCTGACGCAGCCGATCAACCTCTACCAGGGCAGCTTCGATGCCCAGTGGGAGATTGACCTCTGGGGTAAAGTTCGCCGTCAGGTTGAAGCTGCTGAAGCGCAGCAGAAAGCCGCTATTGAGCAGCGTAACGACGCGCTAGTCTCCCTTGAAGCCGAAGTGGCGCGCGCCTGGCTCCAGCTGCGCGGGGCGCAGAGCATTATTGCCACGCTGAACACCCAGATTAAAAGTGCGCAGCAAACGCTGGATCTGACCGAAAGTCGCCAGCGGGGCGGGCTGTCTCCGCAGATGGACGTAGAAAATGCGCGGGCGCAACTGGGCAACCTTGAAGCACAACTGCCGCAATATCAGGCGCAGGAGCGGCAGGCGATGAACGGCCTGGCGATCCTGCTCGGCAAGCCGCCGGGGGCGTTGGATGCGGAACTGCAGTCCGCCCAGCCGATGCCTGCGCTGCCGGATATCGTGCAAACGGGTATTCCATCCACGCTGGCGCGACGTCGTCCGGACGTGCGAGAAGCGGAAGCGAATCTCCATGCCGCCACAGCGCAAATTGGCGTGTCGGTGGCCGAGCTGTTCCCGAGCTTTACTCTTTCCGGGCAGTTTGGCCTGCGTAACAGCGAATCCAACTGGCTCACCGACTGGAGCAGCCACTTCTACAGTTTTGGTCCGCAGGTCTCCATTCCCATCTTCCAGGGCGGAAGACTGGTCTCCAGCGTGAAAGTGGCGCGTGCGCAACAGGGGGCGGCGGTGCTGGATTATCGCCAGACGGTACTGACTGCGCTGGGGGATGTTGAGAATGCGCTGGTGAGTTACCGCACCGATCAGCAGCGTGAAGCGGGTCTGGCGAAGACCATCGATGCGCTGCAAAACGCCTTCGACCTGGCCAGCGATAGCTACCGACAGGGGATTGCCAGCTTTATCGACGTGCTCGACGCCGAACGTCAGCTGGCACAGGCCGAGCAGCAGCGTGCCCAGGCGCAGGTGCAAAGCGCGCTCGATCTGGTGGCGCTCTATAAGGCGCTTGGCGGTGGCTGGGAGCCCTATCAGCAGGTGCAGTTACCGGATTACGCCGTCTTTGGCGATGCCCCGCGCGGATAATATTCAGAGGATTGGGCAAGAAACGGACAGGAACGCCACATTCGCGTTGGCCAGGGGGCGGGTATAACTATCAGGCACCCATCAAACGACATGTGAGGACTATCCTATGCGTTATCAAAAACTGGGCAATACCGGTCTGTTTGTTTCTGAACTGTGCCTTGGCACCATGACCTTCGGCGGTGAAGGTGGCATGTGGGGCAAGATTGGCCAGCTGCAGCAAAGTGAAGCCGAGCAGCTGGTGGGCCGTGCGCTGGATGCCGGGATCAACTTCATCGACACCGCGAACGTCTATTCCGAAGGCCGCTCGGAGGAGATCACCGGCCAGGCACTCAAGAACCTGAAAATTCCGCGCGAAAACGTGGTGGTTGCCACCAAAGTGTTTGGCGAAACGGGCACGGCGGGGGTGAACTCACGCGGCAGCTCACGCTATCACGTTATCAGCAGCGTGAAAGAGAGCCTGCGCCGTATGCAGCTCGACCATATCGATCTCTACCAGCTTCACGGTTTCGACCCCGCAACGCCGATGGAAGAGATGCTTTATGCCCTGGATAACCTGGTGCAGCACGGCCACGTGCGCTACATCGGTGTCTCTAACTGGGCCGCGTGGCAGATCGCCAAAGCGCTGGGCATTTCCGAGCGACTGGGTCTGGCCCGTTTCGCGTCGCTGCAGGCCTATTACACCATCGCCGGACGTGATCTGGAGCGCGAACTGGTGCCAATGATGCAGAGCGAAGGCGTCGGGCTGATGGTCTGGAGCCCGCTGGCGGGTGGCCTGCTGAGCGGGAAATATGGCCGCGACGGGCAGAGTGAAGCCGGTGGCCGTCGTCTGGAGTTTGACTTCCCGCCGGTGGAAAAAGAGCGCGCCTTCGACTGTGTGGATGTGATGCGTACTATTGCCGAAAGCAAAGGCGTCTCCGTCGCGCAAATCGCCCTGGCGTGGCTGCTGCATCAGAAGGTGGTGACCAGCGTCATTATTGGTGCCAAACGCGTCGATCAACTGGATGACAACATCGCCGCAACGGGGATCCGTTTAAGTGAAGACGAGCTGAAACAGCTTGATGCCGTCAGCGCACTGCCGCGCGAATATCCGGGCTGGATGCTGGAGCGGCAGGGGGAATATCGTCGTAATCAGCTCGCACAGCAATAACCCTCCTTTCCCCGGTGGCGCACCGCTCACCGGGGCTTTTTTTCCCGCTCTGCTCACAAAATTCGATCCTCCTCTTTGATCGCTTTTACATCTTCGCCTATATGACTAGTCATGAAATTTAAATGACTAGTCATATAGGGAGAGACCATGAATCAATCACTGCCAGCCAACTTTTTATGGGGCAACTCGGTATCCAGCATGCAGACGGAAGGGGCATGGAATGAGGGCGGGAAGGGGATGTCGGTGTACGACATTCGCGAAGCGGGGGAAAACATCTCCGACTGGAAAGTGGCGACCGATTCCTACCACCGCTACCGGGACGATTTCGACCTGATGCAGGATCTGGGCATGAACTGCTACCGCTTTCAAATCTCCTGGAGCCGGGTCTGTCCGCAGGGCGACGGCGAGTTCAACGATGAGGGCATCGCCTTTTACGACCGCTTTATTAACGATCTCATCGCCCGCGGTATCGAGCCGATGATCTGCCTCTATCACTTCGATATGCCGCTGGCGCTGGCGCAGGAGTACAACGGCTTTAACGATCGTCGCGTCATGGATGCCTTTATCCGCTATGGCAAAAAGATGATCGACTGCTTCGGTGACCGCGTGAAGTACTGGCTGACCTTCAACGAACAGAACATCTTCCATATGCCGGAAGCGTTTCGGATTTCCGGCTACATGAAAGGTGAGAAAACCCTGCGCGAGCTGTACGAGTTGCAGCATCACACCATGGTGGCGCACATGACGCTGACCGAATACCTGCACCAGACAAAACCGGGTCAGCTGATGGGCGGTATGCTGGCACACCAGCTGGTTTACCCGGCCACCTGCAAACCGCGCGATATCTTCTGCGCCCAGCAGTACGACGAATTCCTCAACCAGAACCTGCTGCGCGTCTTTGCTGGTCAGGGCTATAGCCCGGCGGTGATGGCGGTGGTGGAGCAGGAAGGGTTTGGCGATATCTACCGTGCCGAGGATCTGGGGCTGTTCGCAAGAACCCAAAACGACTTTATGGCTTTCAGCTACTACGCCAGTAAAACGCTGGACAGCGATGCCATTCCGCAGGGAACCCCGGTGAACAATTACCTGCTGTACGGCGATAAAAATAACCCGTACCTGAAAGCCACCGAATGGAACTGGCAGATCGATCCGCTCGGTTTTCGCACCATCATCACCCGCTACGCCAACGACTGGCGCATGCCGGTGTTCCCGATTGAAAACGGCATTGGCGTGATTGAATCCTGGGATGGCGTGAACCCGATTGAGGATACCTACCGCATCGACTATCACCGGGCGCATATCGAGGCGATGAAAGCCGCCATGTTCGAGGATGGCGCTGAGGTGATGGGGTATCTCGGCTGGGGTCTGATCGACATTCTGAGCTCCCAGGGTGACATGCGTAAGCGCTACGGCGTGGTCTACGTCAACCGTGAAAACCACGACCTTAAAGACCTGAAACGCGTGCCGAAGAAGAGCTACGCGTGGTTAAAACAGGTTATCCATACCAACGGACGCGAGATGTAAGCCGTACGCTGCCGGGCCGTTTTTGTGACTGATTGATGGGAACTATCCGCTATGTCTGAAACAAAAATCACACCGCATATGCAGTCCTTTGTCGATAAATTTGTTGAGTTCTCGGCGCGCCTGGCAAACCAGGTGCATCTTCGCTCCCTGCGCGATGCCTTCGCCACGGTGATGCCGATTTTCATCCTCGCCGGACTGGCGGTGCTGGTGAACAATGTGGTGTTTCCTTGGATTTTTGACGGCGATACGCTCACGCACTTCAAGGTATGGGGCGAGGCGATCATCAATGGCACGCTGAATATCGCCGCGCTGCTGCTGGCGCCGATGATTGCCTGGTCGCTGGCGCGCAACAAGGATTTCGACAATCCGGTCTCGGCAGTGGTTATCGCTGTCAGCAGCTTTATTATCATGATGCCGATGCGTCTGCAGCTCATGCCCGTCGGCAGCGACACCACGGTGAATGTCACCCAGGTGCTGACCTTCGCCAACATTGGTTCGACCGGGATTTTCGCCGGGGTGCTGATTGGCTTGCTCTCGACGGAGCTGTTTATCGCCATCTCGCGGCTTAAGGCGCTGCAAATATCACTGGGGGAAAACGTGCCGCCGGCGGTCAGTAAATCGTTTACCGCCCTGATCCCGACCATCCTGACGCTCTCACTGTTTGCCGTTCTGGCCGCGCTGCTGGCGAACGTATTGCATACGGATCTGATTCACCTGATCACCACCTTTATCCAGCAGCCGCTGCGGCTCATCAATACCAGCCTGCCGGGGACGATTTTTATCTACAGCTTTGGTAACTTCCTCTTCACGCTGGGTATTCATCAGTCGGTAGTCAACAGCGTGGTGCTGGAGCCGTTCCTGTTGATTAATACCAATGAGAACATGCTGGCCTTTGCCAACGGCCAGCCGATCCCGCATATCATCAACAACATCTTCGTGCCGACCTTTGGCATGGTGGGCGGTACCGGTAGCACCATTTCACTGCTGATCGCCATTTTTATCTTCTCGCGGCAACAATCGGCGAAACAGGTGGCACGTCTGTCGCTGGCGCCGGGTCTGTTCAACATCAACGAGCCGGTGATTTTCGGCCTGCCGATTGTGTTTAACCTGCCTTTAATGATCCCGTTTGTCCTGTTGCCCGCCATTGGCATTTACTTCGCCTGGCTCTGCACCACGCTGGGATTAATGTCGCGCTGCGTGGTGATGATCCCGTGGACCACGCCGCCAATTCTGAGCGCCTGGCTGGCAACCGCGGGGGACTGGCGGGCGGTGGTGGTGCAGTTGGCAATCATCGTATTTGGTGTATTCTTCTACCTGCCTTTCCTCAAAATTGCCGAGCGAGTGGCGTTGAAAAACAGCGGGATAGAACATTAAACAGAAGGAAGGACGATGGCGGCGAAATACATCACCATATCGCGTGAAATCAAAAAACGCATCATCAGCCAGCAGTATGCCGCCAATGAACCGCTGCCGGACCAGTTTGCGCTGGCGGCGGAGTTCAATACCAGCCGGATGACCATTCAGCAGGCCATGCGTCAGCTGATCGTTGAAGGGCTGGTATATACCCGTCAGGGGCAGGGGACGTTCATCCGCAAAAACTTCCTTCAGTTGTCGCAGTGGGATCTCTCCGGCAGCGACTACTTTGGCGCGACCAAAACCTGGGAGCATCTGGGCACGGTAACGAGCCAGGTGGTGCATTTTGAACTGCGCTTCCCGAACGAAAAAGAGCAGGCCTCGCTGATGATCAATGCCGATACGCCGGTCTATGACTTCATTCGTCTGCGTTTGCTTAATGGTGAGCCCATGTCGCTGGACGCGACCGTAATGCCGCTCAACCTGGTGCCCGGCCTGAACAAAAGCCATCTTGAAAGCTCAGTGTTTCGCTATGTGCAGGAGACGCTGGGGCTGAAAATCATGGGATCGTATCGCGTGGTGCGGGCGCTAAAGCCGAATGCGCTGGATATGCAGCATCTGGTCTGCGAGGAGAGCGACCCGGTGCTGGAGGTGGAGCAGGTGATTTATCTGGAAGATGGCACGCCGCTGGAGTATGCGCACTGTCATTATCGTTACGACCACGGCGGGATTGTGATTGTGAATAACGGATAAAAAAAAGCGGGCATCGAAGCCCGCTTTTTTCGCTGTATCGCGATTAGTTCAAACGCACCGGCATACCGGAACGGTTCTGCACAGCCTGGTCAACGATAGTCGTTTCCACGTCCGGCTGAGAGGTCACGGACTGCACCGCGCTGGTCAGCGTAATCGGCACGATTTCGTTATTGTTGATCTGGTCTTCGCTGGTGGACAGCGGGTTGTGCACTTCAATGTAACGGCTGCCATCCGGCTCAGAGGTCGCTTTAACCGGTTCGTTGATGAACTGGACGCGGGTACCTACCGGCACGTTTTCGAACAGGAATTTGATGTCGTCGTTACGCAGACGCACGCAGCCGTGGCTTACGCGCAGGCCGATACCGAAGTTAGCGTTGGTACCGTGGATGGCGTACAGGCGGCCGATGTACAGGGCGTACAGACCCATTGGGTTATCCGGGCCTGCCGGAACCACGGCGGGCAGCGGTTCACCTGCCGCGATGTATTCCGCGTGCATTTTCGCCGTTGGGGTCCAGGTTGGGCCTGCTTTCTTACGTTCAACTTTGGTGGTCCAGTTCAGCGGGGTATCTTTACCCAGCTGACCGATACCGATTGGCAGCACGATTACCGTGTTGGTGCCTTTCGGATAGTAATACAGACGCATCTCCGCGCTGTTAATCACGATGCCTTCATGAACGGTATCCGGCAGGATCAGCTGCTGAGGGATATTGAGAACGGTACCTGCTTTTGGCAGGTATGGGTCAACGCCCGGGTTCGCTTCCAGCATGTTAGACAGGCCCAGCTGGTACTGTGCTGCGAAATACTCCAGCGGCTGAGTGTTACCCTCAGGCACCGTCACCACCTGGTTTTGACCCACCAGACGGCTACCGTCTGTCGGCAGCGGATAAGTCACCGCAGAAGCGGTTTTGCAAAAACCTACTACGGCTAACGCCGCCGCAAAAAGCGTTGTTAATTTCATGTTCATGTTGTGCGAGGTATCTAAGCCATTCAGGCGTGAGTTGATAAGTCTGAATCTGTGATGGGAGCGCATTATATGTGCATTCCCGCTAACAGGGAATTCAGATGTGTACGAAATCACATTTTTTTCGATTTTGTTAAAGTTTAGCGGAGCGTCGCAACACAGGATCTCAATTCGGAATTGTGGCATAATGCCGTGTTTATCACACTTTTCGCAGGAATCTCCCCGTGTTAGTTACCAGCAACGTCACTATGCAGTTTCATAGCGACAAAATCAAGACCATAAAAAGGGAGCGAAAGCTCCCTTTGATGTATCACAGTTTGCGTCTGTTCTGGTCTTGAACAATAGACGAAATTGTTTTTTGCTGTTTCTTCAATTGTTCAGCGAACCATTTCTGATCGGTAACGTTGCCATTGATATGAATACTAGCGTCAATTGTCTGTTGACCTCCCGTATCCTTGTTATTATCCAAGAAATCTTTTAGATCACCGTTGGTTCTCTGATCCACAACACGCTCACCACCATCAAGCAGCCATGTTCCTTCGCGAGGAACTTCACTCAGACCATCGTGAGCCATACCTGTTAATCCAACAGATTTCATCTGCATGACTTGTCCGATAACTTGAGCATAAGACGAAGCAGCCAGAGCGTAACCAAGAGGTCCTGGATACTTAGCCATTGCAGTAGTCGCAGACTCATAAGCGTTTAACATACCGGTTGCAATAGA
>NZ_JAMJFW010000004.1:0-139682 GCF_023544405.1 Enterobacter cloacae complex sp. OE43NF | reverse complement strand
TGATGGCTCGCCTGGCTGGATTCGAACCAGCGACCAACCGCTTAGAAGGCGGTTGCTCTTTCCACTGAGCTACAGGAAAATTTGGTGGGCCGTGAAGGATTCGAACCTGTCTACCCTTCCCTTATGAGGGGACCGCTCATACCAAATGAGCTTCCGGCCCAGAAATAAAAAACCCGCTCGGAGGCGGGTTTGATGTCGTGTAGGCGTAATATCCCACGATGGAAAGCATACAGGACAGTTTTATGCAAAGTCAACACTAACGTGCAAAAAAGTGTCACCATTTGCTCCGATCATATTAATAAGTTGTCGCCTTCTCAAATTCCACTGCTGCATGACGCTCCCCCTGACGCAAAGTGTCCACCAGCATTTCATAGAAGGGTTTCCAGTTACGTGACCATGAGGACTGATGGAGGTCCGGGAGACGCTTCAGAATGGCTCGGTGTACCGTCGCCGAGGAGATAGCAGAGAAGCCATTACCAGAGCAACGTTCACACGTTTTGAAAACCGGTGCGCCACGTTCTTTGGTCGCTTTGCGGTCCAACACTTCGCCTTTACCGCCGCATCTGCACCGCGCAAGGATTACCTTTTTCCCTCCGCAGGTTTCGCAAACCCTTTTCACCAGCTCATTTTTAATCTTCGGGGCCACCACTTCGGCACCGTCGGCGTCGAAAATACCAGGATGTTTAACCACATCCTCATTCCCGGAGATAAAACCGGTACCGCTGCAACTGTGACATGTCACGCTGGTAGCCGCAGAACGGGAGTAATCAGCAAAGGCCAATTGTGCCAGCATCTGCATACACCATCCGAACTGCCCACCAGCTGCTTTGCGAACATTCTTCGGTGCGACATCCATCGCATATCTCGCCAGCGCCTGAACTGCGAGCTGTTCATCCGTTTTGCTGATTCCTGCTTTACCGAAGAACGCCGCCAGGCCGAAGCGCGCGCGGCTGCTGGTGGTACCAATCGCCGCCATTACGTCTGTTCCTGTAAGGCGGTCCGGAGAGGTTCCTTTCACGTCGTCGCTGATGTGCATTCCCTGAGGACTAAAATGTTTGAGTGATGCTTCCAGTTTCATGCGGCCACCTGCTGTTTTTTATAGAAAACCAGCTCACGAACCTGATCGCCATTCATGAGCATATTGTTGAAATCATCGTGATCCGGCCAGTACACGCTCACGCGCTGCAGGTCATTTTTAGCCACCAGATTTGCATGAGCGCATTCGCAGGCAGCAGCTAAACCCGTAGCGCTTGTCTCGTCGCGGTCGGCAAAAATAATCAGATGCTTAACGCCTGCCGGGACCCGGAATTTCTTCATAAAATTGGCGGTCATAGTCGCCCAGGTATTCACTTTGTAAATCTGGTGTGCAGACAGCGCAGTTTCGATACCTTCAGCGATGCCAAGTGTGCTGGCGACCGGGAACATACGGATAGCGACCGAACGAGCGTGATCAAGATAGTTATCTTCCTGCAGAGATTTCTGCCGCTTGGCGCTGGCCCCGATGTCAGCTTTCTTTGCACCATCCAATAACGTCTGATGGAGGTAACACAGTTCCCCTTTATCGTCTGTTGCCAGTGAATAAATAGACTGGTACACCCGTCCGTTATGCCGTTGCTTGGGGTTGAGTCGCACGGCCTCAGCTGGAAGCTGATAAATACCGCGTGAATTCAGGTATTCAGCGCCGGATGTACCGCGCAGAGGAGACATTTTTGCAAAGTTGTTGAGTACCTTTCTCCGCAGCTTGGAAGCGTCGCTAGCCTCGGGAACTTTGTCACGTCTGAACGTATTGCCGATCAGTGCATCGATTTCGCGGCAAACCTCGTTGAATGGTTTGCCCTGGGTTTCGGTAACCAGCTTAAGCCCGTCACCGCTTCCGCAGGTGCAGATCCATGTTCCCGCGCCGTCGCGGTTATCGATGCGGAACTTTCCAATCGAATCACACAGCGGGCACTTCCCCTTAAAGTGATTTTTACCGGTGATCGGCGGCAGGCCGTAATGCTCAAAAATCATGGCCCAATGGCCTTTTGCTGCTTCTACCGTTTTCATGCTCGTTTTCCTAACTGCTGTCTGATGTCGCTGACGTGTTTAAGCGCCTGCTGAACTCTTAGGGGGTTCGGCTGCTCTTCTGCCTGCTTTTGCAGGCGCTGTTCTTTCTCGCGTTGCTTAGCGAAGGCGATCTGTTTGTGCTTAATGAAGTTTGAGACTGTCGGAGTGATGTCCATCGGGTAATCGCTCAGGCCGTTCGGCCATACCCCAAAACGTTCGCGGAAGGTGTGAGAACACCAGGCATCGCTGACAGGCTTTTTCCCCAGCGATATGCGCTGGCGTTGATAGAATTTGATCTGACTCCACCAGGCTTGTTTCTCTTCCTTCGTCGGCTGGCGCTGCTCGCCCCCAAGTTTTTTGAGTTTTCGCCCGGTGTCGGTATCAATGTCCTCACCGGCCAGCGGCTTGTGGCCACATTTAGGGCAGACATAGACGCCAGCAGGCTTCATGAAGTGGCATTGCGAGCATTCGTGAGGCAGCTTTTCTGCTCGTTCCTCAGCTGCGCGGCGCACGCCCTCCTCCATCCCGTCTGATTTACCCGGAAGATCGTCATATTCGATAGAGTCCGGATAACCCAGGCGGTGCACGGTGCCGCTGTGATCGAAGATGAGGCAGGACTCTTTACCCGGAGCGGTGCGCAAGCCACGCCCGAGCGCCTGCAGCCAGCGAATTTCGCTCTTAGTTGGCCTGGCGTAGATGATGCAGCGAACATCGCTGTCGAACCCGGCAACCAGCACCCCTACACTGACGATGATTTTTGTGGCGCCAGTTTCGAAGCGGTGAATGATGGTTTGGCGTTCTTCCGCAGGAGTATCTGCAGTCATAACCTCTGCATTTACGCCAGCCTGGTTAAACTGAATAGTCAGAAAATTAGCGTGGTCTACGTTGACGCAGAACGCGATTGTCGGCAGGTCCCGGCCGTTCTCAAGCCAGTTTTGGACGATATCGCCCACCAGCGTTGAACCACACATGATCTCCGCCAGCTGCGCCTCGTTGTAGTCGGTACCGTACTGTAGGGACGGAGAGGTTTTAACACCTTTCAGATCCGGCTTTGTGGGTGCGTAAAATTCGTATTTGCTCAGGTCGCCGCGCTGGATCAGCTCGCCGATGGTGGTTGGCTTAATCAGTCGGTCGTAGTATTTGCCCAGGAACGGGGAAAACGGTGTACCCGACAGGCCGATCACTTTCACGCCTTTTTCGCGTAGGCGTTCGATATCCTGCAGGATGCGTTTTTTGCGCAGGTGCGCTTCGTCGATAATCAGCAGATCGATATTGTCAGGGAATACGCGACGAATAAGCGTATCGGCGCTGGCGATTTGTATTTTGAGGGTAGGATCGTAGTTTGGGTGATCCGCCCAGACATAGCCGATTTCATCACCCGGCAACCCATACTCCACAAAACGGTTTGCTGTTTGGGTAATGAGGATCTGGTAAGGCGCGCAAAACATTACCCGCATGCCACGACTGACGAACCCCGCAACGATGAAGGCGGCCAGTCCTGTTTTACCGCTGCCCGTCGGCGAGTACACCATGAAGGTTTCCGTATCCTTCCAGTTACGGCGCAGCTGGTTAAGTGCTCGTTCCTGTGCAAAATTCGGTGTGATCGTCAGCTGCATTGTGCGGACCCCGCGGTGATGAGATAATAATTCTGTGATGTGGTTTTCATGGATTCCCCCTCACATGGCTGGTGGCCTCCCCAAAGGCTGCCAGCCTCCCTTCTGATTCAGCTCCCCTGAAAAATCACTCTTCCAGAAAGAACCCTTTTTGTTTCTCAGCGCCTGAGCGCTTTGTACTGGTTTGCTGATACGGGCGTTTTTTTAATTGCGCCCTTAAGACAGTGATCTACTTAACCAATGGATCTCTCCTGTTGGAAAAGACCCTATTCCTACCCCTACACCCAATCCCCCCTTACCCCCCTTTCCCTCTTCCCCATAAAAACGTACTACTTACCTAGTACATACGGGGAGTTGAGTTAGTGAGTTGCCAACCTGAACAGGCACCTTTAAGCCTGCTTTTGTCCGGGTACCTTTAAACCCGCAACAATCAGGAACGCGTTGGCGTTCCGGCCAGGGGAGGTTCGGCGGTATACCCCTGTAAAGCCCTGCCGTGATTTCTCACAAACAGGCGAAGCCGCATATTTGCTTCATGCCTTGCCCGGTTCTCCTTGCGGTATGAAACGGGCTCGGCTTCGAACGATTCCTGATACACAGCTGCATAACGCTGAATTGCTTTTTGACGTGCTGCTGGCGTCAGGCTCAGTAACTGCTGCTTGATCCAATCGGCATCGGCCTGGCTATGCGCCGAAGGCAGTAAATTTAGAGTTTCAAACTGTTGCATTAACCACCTACAAAAAGTGATTACATATCCACTCTTTTTTTGTTAACAGCATCAAGGCCGAGCCTTAAGTGCGCAGGAATTCCATCTTCTGGGGATGGATACAATTCAGGACGAACATCATGCGGTACGATTTTCCAGCCGGTCATTTCACAAATGGGCAAAACATACCGGGGAGGGATTACTGATTTAGAGAACCATTGGTTTACGGCCTGCGGCGAGATTCCCAGGGCTTTCGCAATTGCTCGCTGAGATACGGCGCTCCTCAGTCGATAACGGATTTTTTCATCCATATGACACCATCAAGTTAGAATTGATTTAAAGAGAAGGATATCAAGTTTAAATTAACATGCAAGTTAGAATTTACTCATGTACACTTAAAATCAAGGTTAGCTTTACATGTGTGTGTATTGATGTTGGAACCACTGCATCTGGAGGGGTAATGAAAACTGCGGAAAGGATTAATGAACTTTTGAGGCTCAAGGGGTGGAGTCAGGCTGAACTGGCAAGACAGTTGGGTGTAACAGCCCAATCAGTTCAATACTGGACAACCGGCGAGACTTCACCAAGAGGCAAGCGGCTTGCCAGACTATCGGAAATTAGCGGTCTGCCCCAGTCATGGTTCCTTGGTGAATCTGAGAGTCCGAAATTTCCAAGTACGCATAGGAACGATACCCATGCCGATAGCGTTAGGTTTAGTGTGCTTGATGTCGAGTTTAGTTGCGGTGACGGCTCAAGTGTTAAGGGCGACTTCATTGATGTAGTCAGATCCATTGAACTCGATCCTGAATACGCTCGTCAGTTGGTTGGGAATAGGCCTTTCAAAAATATTGAGATAGGTAACGCCAGAGGCGACAGCATGACGCCAACAATATCTCCGGGGGATTTGCTTTTCTTGGATAAATCAATAACTTATTTTGATGGTGATGGCATTTACGCCTTCTGCTTTGATGGTGAATGCTATGTTAAGCGTCTTCAAAAAATCGGCTCCAAAATGGTAGTTCTTTCAGATAACTCAAACTATCAACCTTGGAGTATTGAGAAAGAAGCATTCAACATGCTTTACATACAATCAAAGGTAATTTCTTCAGTTCCCTTCAATATAAATAGATTCGGTTAACCTTCTGAAATATAACGGGCTTATGCCCGTTTTTTTTACCCATCCCGCGCCAAAATAAATTTTATCAAGTTTAACTTGACGAACTCAAATCTCCGCCATATCCTCTAACCATCAAGTTTAACTTGATTCGATGATAAATTTTCAATCATGACTAGGGGATAACAATATGCATACAAAATCCACCACAGAGCTAATTTCAATGGCACAGGCTGTACTGGTCTCTTTAATCGAATCTCATAAGGTTATAGAACCATGTGAAATTGAGGATAATCTTATGGCTATTAACTCCCTCTTAGTTGACGCCTCAATTTCATCAACTCAAAACTCGTCAAAAAATAAAGTAAGTGATGGTCCTTTATCAGCAACAGCAAAGCTCGAAGATCTCGCTGCTGAAATCACTGAGAATACTTCGTTGTTGGAAGTTATTCACCGCATAAATGAATTCACACCACAAGCCGATAACGCGATTGCTTGTCTGATTCGCTCAATGAATAAGACTTGTGAAACTGCTTATGCGTATGTGGAGCAATTCAGCAATGAAGGGGAACCTAAATGACAATTTCTTTACTTAATGCATTAGGGCGCGTTAATCAGGCGGAAGCTGTTCTTGATGTATGGCTTGAGAGCGCCCGTGATGAATACGAAGCACGCTTAATATCGTCAATTGTTACCTTGCTTGAAGGTGTAGCAGATTCGATAAAAGAAGCAGATAAGAAGCCATATATTCAAAATATGTGACCGGAGAACAAATAATGAATAACGAAACAGTAAGTTTGAATAAGGAAGAAACCAGCAAAACGATTCTAAGCTGGTCACATGATGTGCGGTGTTGTGAACGTTCGTTATGGATTCTTTTGGAACAAATGACCAGCATTGAAGAAGAAAGAGAACATGCTCTAATTACTTTAGTCGCCCAAACACTGGATAAACTAAACAAGAGCATCGCTGACTTCGACACCTATAAACTGTAAATAAAAAATAGATTAAAAAACCCCTTTTGGGGTGGGGAAAAACTCACCCTGAGGAAATGAAAATGCAAAACGCTATCGCGATTAATCAGCCAATAAAAACTCCTCAAATGCTGTTCGGTTCAGACAATATTAATGACTTTGGTAACCGCGTTCAGAGCTGCAGGATGGAAGGTGACTCAATGCAGCCAACCATCGAACCTTGTGAGGTAGTCGCTTTCGTTGATTGCGGTGGCCGTGCGCTTACCCCTGGCATTTATGTGTACACAATGGATGCTTTTGGTCGCCCATGTCTTTTCATTAAGAGAATTGAGCCATTAGCTGATGGCTCATTAAAAATCATATCTGATAACCATCATTACGAAACTTTCACCCTTAATACCGATGAACAGAAAGAAATAAAAATTCACGGTCGGGTAGTCGCGTCTTTGGCTGTGAGGCGCTTCGTATGACTTTCATCAAGGATAAATCGGCATATAGAACAGCATGCCTTTATGCGGCCTGCGGTTACGAGGTAATCGCTCGTCTTTATCTTAAAAAAGCATATGGCCGTTAATTATGGGTGTTTTAAAAAGACAGGATATTCAGGAAGTGAATATCAAAGCGGAGAAGTTGTCAGGCTTGACGCAAACATTATTTGAATATCACGACAAGTTAGACAGATTTCAACTTAAAACAATATGCGCTCTGGTTTATGACCTCGCCGCTGAGATTCAGGATGGACCGAAAAAGAAGAGGAAATAGTTATGGGTTTGGAGGAGGAAAAGCGCGATGGATAAATTAATCGACACATATCGACGCCGAATTTTAAAGGCAGCGTTATTACGCCACCAGCGAAAAACGGGCAGTAACTGCCTTGTTATTAAGCTCAATAAAGGCGGCATTAACACGGTCGAATTAACAGAGATTTTACTTGATGGATTATTACGAAAATTCGAAAGGCTTGCGTTCAGTGAGTACGGAAATGTCGATGGTGTAAAAGCCATCAGGGGAATTTACAGCGGCGCTGTTGATGTAAATGGCAGCGGTGAATTCCTTACGGATAGCGGAAAGGAGTTAATCGACGAGCTCATTTCTGAGCTGGTTGAGTTCGTCAAAAAACAAAAAGTGGAGGCTCCGAAAACGGAGGGTCATGAAATGGGGGGATCTTATGGCACTTACAGCGATACGAATTCCTGAGTGGGTTCACCTCAAAGCAGCACACGTTTTAAGCCAGTTCAGAGCAAGGCGCATACTCCCCTGCCGTATGCACGGCTCCGGTAATTTGAGCCTCAAGGTTAATCACCGCTGGCGGCTACTATCCCGCGATGGCGGCAAGAACTGGGAAGTAATGAGTCACGAACGATACAGCAAAGTTAAGGACCGGAAATGAACGATAAACGCACCGTAAGCACAATTGATCTGGCATTACAGAAGCACGATACGCCAGTTAGCCCGCTGTTCGTGGCAGTACGCAACGGTCGTATCAAAAAATGCTTCACGCGAGATACGGCGATCCGCTATCTGGCTTTCTTCATGACCACCGAGGCTTTTGAGCGTTCAGGTTTTCCGCAGCGTCACCCGAGGGTGCGTATTGATCGCGATGACAGGGAGGTATGGCGTGACGGGGAAACAAAGGTTGAGTATCTGGCCGCCCACCAGCGTTGTGTTCGCCGTCTGCGTCGCATCCTGGCGCGCAAGCGAGAAATGGAGAAATGGTGTGAGAAATGGGACGCGATGCATGACCGGTTCATTAAAGAGGTCGATGCACTTCAAGCCATCAAGCCTAAAGGAGTGTATTGATGATTGCTTCAGCTTTTACTCCGGAGCCGACATCAACAGGCATCCGTTTTGGTAACCGCGTCATTGGTTATTCCGTCGCTGTACGCCAGCTCGACAATGGCATCTATGACAAACGAATTCCGGATGGATTAGATCTGCTGGCTTGCGTGATGGAAGCGATTGAAAGCGGCTGGTTTACCCCGGGCATCGAGAAAGAAATCATCATTTGGCGCTGGATGCTTGTTGCCGTCTTCATTACCGAGGAGCAGGCAAAGAACGGCACGGTTGAGGTTGCCAACGATTCTGGAGGGTTTGACACCGCAGTTATCTACTCAGGACAACTCGGTTCAATCAGTGTTTATCCCGCGCCAGAGCGGTTTGCACTCGCAAGCCATGTGGAAGGGTTAGCCATTGAGAAATACGGTCAGGAAATCGGCCAGCAGATGGCGCTGCGCATGTACCGGGACATGTTAGATACGGACGCTGAGAACGGGCTTCGACTCTCAAAAATGGGCCGGGAGGGTTTCAATCTCCTGCATGACAGCTTCATTGAACAGATTCAGAAAGAAGGTATGCCTGACATGCCGGTTATGCACTGAGGAGGACGAAAATGAACACTGTAATGATCAACAACAAACAGCTGCTGGCAGTCGAGTATCGCGGTCAGCGCGTGGTGACGCTGGCGATGATTGATGAAGTCCACCAGCGACCGGAAGGAACCGCTCGTGCAGCATTCAACCGAAACCGTGAGCATTTCATCAACGGTGTGGATTATGCCGAATTAGGTGCGGACGTAATACGTACGGACCTCCCGGAAGGGACATTCTCTAAATTTGCACCGTCAGGGATTGTGCTTTTCGAATCAGGCTACCTGATGTTGACGAAGCCATTTAACGATGATCTTGCCTGGCAGGTTCAGCGCGAACTGGTTAACAGCTATTTCCGCACTCGCGCGCCGCTGACGGAAATCGAGATGATCGCCGCAATGGCCGCCGATGCCGTTCGCCAGCAGAAGCGCCTGAATCATGTTGAAGAGCAGATCGAAACGGTCACAGAAGCTGTGGAGAACATCAAACGCGGGACCATGCGCGCCGGATATGTCGGTTACCGCCAGGTGGTAGCCAAAAGCGGTATGAGTGACGCCAAGTGCCGGAATTTGGTCAATGCCTACCGCATCCCGACAGACACGCACGAATTTATGACTCCAGACGGGCTGTTGTCACGTAGGGCTATTGTCGAACTGGAGCCGTTTATGGCCGCATTTCGCCAGATGATGTCAGAAGCTGAACCTCGTGGCACCCGCTGGTATCACCCTAAAATGGGCCTGTTCCAGGCGATTGGGTGGGAGGGTTAAGAATGCACAAATTCTTCGTGGAGACAGACAACCTGAACACTATCAGCGATTGCCTGCAGCAGCTTGTTAACGCAGAAGAAGCGCAGCTCAGTATTGAAGAGCAACTGGCGAAATCGAACAGCAGCAGTGAATGGAGTACATGGCGCAAAAAGGCAGAGAACGCTCTGCGGCTGATCAAAGGGAAGCGTCGCATCATCACAGCCCGTCTGGCAGTCCTGCGTCATGAGGAAAAAGAACGCAACATAGATCTGCACCAGCAGCACAACGACTTCCTGGTTCAGGCTCTGCGCGAAATTGTAACGCCCTCCTCTTTTGCGCGTTGCGTGCGTCTGGCTAAAGAGAAAATGGAGGAGATCCATGCAAACCAGTGCTGAAATCGTTCTTCTGGTGCCGAATGACTGGGTTAGCGAAAAGGTTCTGATTGCGGTTACCGGGCTCAAGCCCGGAACCATCACCCGCGCCAGAAAAGAATCCTGGATGCTGGGCCGCGAGTACCTGCACATTTCACCAGATGGTAATCCCAAGCCTTCGAGCGAATGCATGTACAACAGGAAAGCCGTTGATCAGTGGATCGAGGCGCAGAAAAAAAATCAACCAGGTGCGAAGACAGCATGAAAAGCAGTACACTCGTCCACGCTCCTGGACGTCAGGAGGGATCAATGGCTAATGCATCATACCCGACAGGCGTCGAAAACCACGGCGGTTCGCTCCGCATCTGGTTTCTGTATAAAGGTAAACGTGTCAGGGAAAACCTCGGTGTCCCTGACACTGCAAAAAATCGCAAGATAGCTGGTGAGCTGCGTTCTTCGGTTTGTTTTGCGATAAGGATGGGGAATTTTAACTATGCAGAAAAATTCCCAAACTCACCGAACCTTGCCCGGTTCGGTCAGGATAGAAAGGAAATTACTGTGCTGGAGCTTACCGAAAGATGGTCAGAGCTGAAGAGAATGGAGATCAGCTCTAATACCATGAGTAGGTACGAATCCATCATAAAAAACATGCTTCCGCGCATCGGCGAAAATAAAATGGTTTCTGCGGTTACCACTGAAGATTTGCTGTATGTCAGGAAGGAGTTGCTGACGGGCTTCCATGTAATGAAGAAGGATCACCGGACACAGGTAAAAGGCCGGAAGTCTTCCACGGTGAATAATTACATGATGCTGATGGCCGAGATCTTCCAGTTTGGAGCTGATAACGGCTACGCAAAGGAAAACCCGTTTAGCGGAATTAACCGTCTCAGGAAGGCAAAAGACGAACCAGATCCACTCACGACAGACGAGTTCATCAGGTTCATTCAGGCATGCGGCCACCAGCAGATGCGAAATCTCTGGACCGTCGCCGTTTATACCGGAATGAGGCATGGGGAATTATGTGGTCTTGCATGGGAAGACATCGATCTCACCGCGGGAACCATTACGGTTAAGCGTAACCTTACCCAAACGTATGAGTTCACCCTGCCAAAAACCGAGGCAGGCACTGACAGGGTGATTTATCTCATACAACCAGCTATTGATGCCCTCAGGAATCAGGCCCAACTGACGCGCCTTGGCCGGCAGCATGAGGTTGAAGTGAATTTGCGTGAATATGGCCAGTCAGTCATACATCCATGCACTTTCGTTTTCAGCCCTCAATGCGTCAAGCGTGGGTCCAGAAGAGGATATCATTATGCGGTTAATTCGATTAATAAAATTTGGGCCCCGATAATCAAGCGCGCCGGCATTCGTTACCGCAATGCTTACCAGTCACGGCATACCTATGCGTGCTGGTCATTATCAGCTGGTGCAAACCCAAACTTTATAGCAACTCAAATGGGGCATACCGATGCACAGATGGTTTACAAGGTGTATGGAAAGTGGATGTCAGAGAAGAGCGGCGAACAGGTTACTCTGCTCAACAAGGCGCTTTCACACATTGCCCCATCGCTGCCCCAAAGCATGATAGTAGCGCAGTAGAAAACCTTAAATTCAAGTGGTTAGCAGCCCTGTTGCTACATTTGTATAACACGGGGCACAAAATGCCCTCGACCATAAAGAGCGCTTATGTTGTGATCGGGGTTCAATAAATCACTAAACAAGGTATACTCCGGAGTTGTTTATTGTACTAAACGCTCCTGTGAGAGGATGCTACTGCGCACCTATGACTCGATTCGCTTCTCCTGTTCTGCATACGTTGCTGGATACCGACGCGTATAAACTGCACATGCAGCAAGCCGTTTTCCACCATTACTATGATGTTGATGTTGCGGCGGAATTCCGCTGCCGTGGCGACGACTTGCTCGGTATCTACGCAGATTCCATTCGTGAACAGGTCGATGCTATGCAGCATCTGACGTTGCAGGACGACGAATATCAGTGGCTTTCTGGCCTGCCTTTCTTTAAAGCGGACTATCTGAACTGGCTGCGCGACTTCCGTTATAAGCCAGAGCAGGTCACCGTCACGAATGATAACGGCAAGCTGGATATTCGCCTTGAAGGCCCATGGCGTGAAGTGATCATGTGGGAAGTTCCGCTGCTGGCCGTGATCAGCGAGCTGGCTCACCGCTACCGTTCGCCGGAAACCGGGGTGACTCAGGCACTGGCCGCGCTGGAAAACAAACTCGCAGGGTTTGCCACCCTGACGGATGGGCTGGATATGTCCCGCTTCCGTCTGATGGACTTTGGCACACGTCGCCGTTTCTCCCGCGACGTTCAGCAGGCCATTGTTCAGCGTCTGCAGCAAGAGTCGTGGTTCGTGGGCACCAGTAATTACGATCTGGCACGTCGTCTGAACCTGACACCCATGGGTACCCAGGCACACGAATGGTTCCAGGCACATCAGCAGATCAGCCCTGATCTGGCCAACAGTCAACGCGCCGCACTGGCCGCGTGGCTTGACGAGTATCCGAATCAACTCGGCATCGCCCTGACCGACTGCATCACCATGGATGCGTTCCTGCGTGATTTCGGCCCTGAGTTCGCTGAGCGTTACCAGGGGTTACGTCATGACTCCGGGGATCCGGTTGAATGGGGTGAGAAGGCGATCGCGCATTACGAAAAACTCGGCATCGACCCGATGAGCAAGGTGCTGGTCTTCTCCGACAACCTCGATCTCGCGAAAGCGGTTGAACTCTATCGCCATTTCAGTACCCGAGTGAACCTGAGCTTCGGGATTGGCACCCGTTTAACCTGCGACATCCCTCAGGTAAAACCGCTGAATATCGTGATAAAACTGGTGGAATGTAACGGCAAGCCGGTAGCCAAGCTCTCCGATAGCCCGGGTAAAACCATCTGTCATGACAAAGCGTTTGTCCGCGCGTTACGCAAAGCTTTTGATCTCCCTCAGGTCAAAAAAGCCAGTTAAGCGCTTAAGGGAGCCAAATGGCTCCCTACTTCTTATTTATTTCTTAATTCTTCTCTTTTGACTGCGAAATTTACTTGTCTGATAGCGGATGGCAGGTAACATAGATATCCGCCCATTTGGGTGGACAAGTGTTTATTTTTTCCGACTATTAACAGAGAGAATATTATGAGCGTTGTGCCTGTAGCCGACGTACTCCAGGGCCGTGTCGCCGAAGACCTAGAAGTCACCGTGCGCGGATGGGTGCGTACCCGCCGAGATTCTAAAGCTGGCATCTCCTTCCTTGCCGTCTATGACGGTTCCTGCTTTGATCCTGTACAGGCCGTCATTAATAATTCTCTGCCCAATTACAATGATGACGTTCTGCACCTGACAACCGGTTGTTCCGTAATTGTTACCGGCGTGGTTGTCGCATCACCGGGCCAGGGTCAGAGTTTCGAAATTCAGGCCACTGCCGTTGAAGTAACTGGCTGGGTTGAAGATCCTGATACCTACCCGATGGCCGCAAAACGTCACAGCATCGAATATCTGCGTGAAGTGGCTCACCTGCGCCCACGCACCAACCTGATTGGTGCGGTGGCCCGTGTCCGCCACACGCTGGCGCAGGCACTGCATCGCTTCTTCGATGAGCAGGGTTATTTCTGGGTATCTACCCCGCTGATCACCGCCTCCGATACCGAAGGCGCTGGCGAGATGTTCCGCGTTTCTACGCTGGATCTGGAAAACCTGCCGCGCACGCCGGAAGGTAAAGTGGACTTTGACAAAGACTTCTTTGGTAAAGAAGCCTTCCTGACGGTATCCGGCCAGCTCAACGGCGAAACCTACGCCTGTGCGCTGTCTAAAATCTATACCTTCGGCCCAACCTTCCGTGCGGAAAACTCCAACACCAGCCGTCACCTGGCAGAATTCTGGATGCTGGAGCCTGAAGTTGCTTTCGCAGATTTGAACGATGTCGCTGGCCTGGCGGAAGCCATGCTCAAGTACGTCTTCAAAGCGGTACTGGAAGAACGTGCTGATGATATGAAATTCTTCGCTGAGCGTGTCGATAACGAAGCGATTGCACGTCTGGAGCGCTTTGTTTCCTCCGACTTTGCCCAGGTGGATTACACTGATGCGGTCGCTATTCTCGAGAAATGTGGTGAGAAGTTTGAGAACCCGGTTTACTGGGGCGTGGATCTCTCTTCCGAGCATGAGCGTTACCTGGCTGAGAAGCACTTCAAAGCACCGGTTGTTGTGAAAAACTACCCGAAAGACATTAAGGCGTTCTATATGCGCCTTAACGAAGACGGTAAAACCGTTGCCGCAATGGACGTACTGGCGCCGGGCATTGGTGAAATTATCGGTGGTTCCCAGCGTGAAGAGCGTCTGGATGTGCTGGATGCGCGCATGCAAGAGATGGGGCTCAATCCGGCGGATTACAGCTGGTATCGCGATCTGCGCCGTTACGGTACTGTGCCACACTCAGGCTTTGGTCTGGGCTTCGAACGTCTGATCGCCTACGTCACAGGTGTTCAGAACGTACGTGACGTTATTCCGTTCCCACGTACGCCGCGTAATGCCAGCTTCTAAGTAACCAAAATCATAATGGCCAGCATTTGCTGGCCATTATTTTATTCTGCTCTGTCAATTTTCATCAGCGAAAAGTAAGCACCTTTCAACTTTGACCCCGTCACAACCACTACTTGTTACGTTTTGTTTCCACGAAATATCTACGAACAAAAAATAAACCCTATTCTTATTGCGATTATTTAATCCTCAAGCGATAGCACAAATTTCAACCAAAATCACAGCCATCCAGAAGTCCTTTTTGGGTCATAAGAAAAAATGAGTCGTTGAAGGTGCGCGTATACGAATTGCCTTTATCTAAATTAATTATAAGGAATTCATATATATAGTAATATTCTTGCCGTTTAATTCGCCAGGTCTTTCTGAAATTTGAGGTGGTTCACAAAGTTCCGAAAAATACACATTCAGTTACATATAATTTCTTTTTGTTACTCAATCTTGAAAACTGTAGCACTTTCAGGCTAGCGAAACGCTTCTATGAATGGAAAGATGCCTGACAGATACATAAAGACACCAAACTCTCATCAATAGTTCCGGAAATATTTATTGACGGAATTTATTGGCGGCAGTGGCGAGTGTCATAAAAAAACCAATGAGGGTAATAAATAATGATGAAGCGCAATATTCTGGCAGTGGTAGTCCCTGCCCTGCTGGTAGCCGGTGCAGCTAACGCTGCAGAAATCTATAACAAAGACTCTAATAAACTGGATCTGTACGGGAAAGCAGTTGGTCTGCATTACTTCTCTGATGATGACAGCAACGATGGCGACCAGACCTATGCTCGTCTGGGCTTCAAAGGCGAAACCAAAATCAACGACCAGCTGACCGGCTATGGTCAGTGGGAATACAACTTCCAGGGTAACAACTCTGAAGGCGCCGATGCTCAGACAGGTAACAAAACCCGTCTGGCGTTCGCAGGTCTGAAATTCGGTGATGCAGGTTCCTTCGACTACGGCCGTAACTATGGCCTGGTTTATGATGCAATCGGCATCACCGATATGCTGCCAGAGTTCGGTGGCGACACTGGCAAAAGCGATAACTTCTTCTCCAGCCGTAATGGTGGTCTGGCGACTTACCGTAACAGCGGCTTCTTCGGCCTGGTTGACGGTCTGAACTTTGGCGTTCAGTACCTGGGCAAAAATGAGCGTACTGAAGCAGTACGTTCTAACGGCGATGGCTGGGCAACCTCTCTGAGCTATGATTTCGATGGCTTCGGCATCGTCGGTGCTTACGGCGCAGCTGACCGTACCAACAACCAGCAGACTCTGGCCTGGGGTAAAGGCGATAAGGCTGAGCAGTGGGCAACTGGCCTGAAGTATGACGCAAACAATATTTACCTGGCAGCGTTGTACGGCGAAATGCACAACGCCGCGCGTTTGAGCAGCAAAGGTTTCGCTAACAAATCTCAGGACTTCTCTGTTGTCGCTCAGTATCAGTTCGACTTCGGTCTGCGTCCATCCATCGCTTACTACAAATCTAAAGCGAAAGACGTAGAAGGCATTGGTGATGAAGATTTCATCAACTACATCGACATCGGCGCGACTTACTACTTCAACAAAAACATGTCCACCTATGTTGACTACCAGATCAACCAGCTGAAAGATGACAACAAACTGGGCATCAGCAATGATGACATCGTAGCACTGGGTCTCGTTTACCAGTTCTAATCAGTACACCACTTTGTTATATGCTTAATGAACAGGGCTTCGGCCCTGTTTTTTTATGCCTGACAGAAAATAATGGCGACTTTTGAAAAGCCGCACGCTTTTCGTCGCAAACGGTTGGCATTTTGTAAATCTACCGTTAACCTGATAGCGGATTTCACTTCTGTAATCACAATGGAACTTCGTCATGTTTGAGAACATTACCGCCGCTCCTGCCGACCCTATTCTGGGCCTGGCCGATCTGTTTCGTGCCGACGACCGCCCTGGCAAAATCAACCTGGGTATTGGTGTATATAAAGATGAAACCGGCAAAACCCCGGTACTGACCAGCGTAAAAAAAGCTGAGCAGTATCTGCTGGAAAATGAAACCACCAAGAACTACCTCGGTATTGATGGTATCCCTGAGTTTGGTCGTTGCACGCAGGAGCTGCTGTTCGGTAAAGGTAGTACAATTGTGAGCGACAAACGCGCGCGCACAGCACAAACGCCTGGCGGTACCGGCGCACTGCGCGTGGCGGCGGATTTCCTTGCAAAAAATACCGCTGTTAAGCGCGTATGGGTAAGCAACCCAAGCTGGCCGAACCATAAGAGCGTCTTTAACTCTGCGGGTCTGGAAGTGCGCGAATATGCCTACTACGACGCCGCAAACCATGCTCTGGACTTCGACGGTCTGCTGGCGAGCCTGAGTGAAGCCCAGGCGGGCGACGTGGTACTGTTCCACGGCTGCTGCCACAACCCAACCGGCATTGATCCGACGCTTGAACAGTGGGAACAACTGGCGAAACTGTCTGTCGAAAAAGGCTGGCTGCCGCTGTTTGACTTCGCTTACCAGGGCTTCGCCCGTGGTCTGGAAGAAGACGCTGAAGGTCTGCGCGCTTTCGCAGCCGTCCATCAGGAACTGATCGTTGCTAGCTCCTACTCTAAGAACTTTGGCCTGTACAATGAGCGTGTTGGTGCCTGCACGCTGGTCGCAGCAAACGAAGAGACTGCCGATCGTGCGTTCAGCCAGATGAAATCAGTTATCCGCGCTAACTACTCTAACCCACCAGCACACGGTGCCTCTGTCGTTGCCACCATCCTGAGCAACGATGCGCTCCGCGCGATTTGGGAGCAAGAGCTCAACGATATGCGTCAGCGTATTCAGCGCATGCGCCTGCTGTTTGTGAACACCCTGGCAGAGAAAGGTGCAGACCGTGATTTCAGCTTTATTACTAAGCAGAACGGTATGTTCTCTTTCAGTGGCCTGACCAAAGAACAGGTTCTGCGTCTGCGTGAAGAGTTTGGCGTGTACGCCGTGGCCTCTGGCCGCGTGAACGTTGCAG
The DNA here is from genome assembly GCF_023544405.1 of Enterobacter cloacae complex sp. OE43NF. NCBI lineage: Bacteria > Pseudomonadati > Pseudomonadota > Gammaproteobacteria > Enterobacterales > Enterobacteriaceae > Enterobacter > Enterobacter cloacae complex sp. OE43NF. The sequence goes on along the minus strand of NZ_JAMJFW010000004.1, from coordinate 122,211 downwards.
GTATGACCCCTGACAACATGGCGCCACTGTGCGAAGCGATTGTCGCCGTACTGTAATGTAATTAGCGCCCACAAAAAAGCCTGCACTATGCAGGCTTTTTTTATTATCCGGATTTACCAGACAGGCATTTCATCCTGAAGGAAGGGGTTATGCACCCGCTCGTAGCCCAGCGTCGACATCGGGCCGTGTCCAGGGATAAACGTCACGTCATCACCCAGTGGCAATAACTTCTGTTTAATCGACTGGATCAGCTGTCCGTGGTCGCCACGCGGGAAATCGCTGCGTCCTACGCCACCTTTGAAGATCACATCGCCGGAAATCAGCAGACGGGACTGGTCATCAAAGAAGACAATATGGCCTGGCGTATGCCCAGGACAATGCAACACCTGTAAAGTCACATTCCCTACGTTCACACGCTCTCCTTCGTTTAACCAGCGATCGGGCGTCAATGGCTGACACTCATCGAGGCCAAACATGCGGCTTTGGGCTGGCAAACCCTGCAGCCAGAACTCATCTTCTTTTTCCGGACCGATCACCGGCACTCCATAGTGCTGTGCCAGCTCCGCCGCTGCGCCGACATGGTCAAGGTGACCATGCGTCAGTAAAATCTGCATCAGCGTCACACCGCTTTCTGCAACTTCCTGTTTGATCTTCTCAGCGTCACCGCCGGGATCGACAAGCGCGGCCAGTTTGGTTTGCTCACACCAGATCAATGAACAATTCTGGGAGAACGCCGTAACCGGAATAATACGATAGTTCATACTGCTCCTGTGTTTCGTTATTACCAGTGCCGAACTGGACCGGTATCAATATGCACAAAGTTACTACTTGGGTAATATCCTACACCACCTGCGCGCATAGATAACGCAGCTTTGCGAATATTGGCTAACGAAACGCCTTCAATATGGAAATCCATTGCCTGTCCCCTGGTGTGATAGCTTTTTTTCGCTACCCCACGGCTGCGGGCGCGCAATTCATTATTGGTATCAATGGAACGATAACCCGAAATGAGTTGCACCGGCTTGCTGGTACCCAGCAGGCCCTGAAGGCGGAACAACTGGTCAAATAATCCTGGGTCGATGGCTTTTACTTTATTCGCGCGGAAATCACGGAAAAAATGGTTAAGTCTTGCTAATTCATCCTGAATATAGCCTCTGCCATCGAAGAATTCCGCTTTTAGCGACTCACCAGTATGCAGATTGTTGAGCGTTAAAATACGCGGACGAGGTGTCGAGAGGGTGGCAAATGCTGGCGTCGGCAGGATGGCCGCTGCGCCGAGCGCAACGCCACCTAACGCCAGCAGTTTGCGGCGATTAGCGTCAAATTTGTCCATGATAATCAGGTCTACAGGTCAAAGAAATCGTAATATGCTTAGCGCACGAAGGGCACCTTAACTGGCAAAGCCGACGACGTCAAGGCACCCAACCCCAGCAAACACGCGGCTTCCAGCCATATCGCCACGTATTTGCCCTAACTTACGACAACCTATTTTCCCGAACTGCTTCATTTACCTGATTAATTGTTCAGCTTTTGGCAAAATTTGTGCGCCGGATCGCGCCGTGAGATCATAATTGTAAATATCTGTACGATACTGGGTACGTCCATCTTCGCCAACAAACGCCGTCAGATAGTAAAGATTGACCGGTATATTGTGTCGAATGTTAACGTAACGGGTGTCCCCCTGCTTGAGGGCATCGGAAATCCGCGTGTCGTTCCAGCCCGCATCCTGCAACAGCATATTCGCCAGTTCCGATGCCTTATTCACACGAACGCAGCCTGAGCTGAGCGCACGGGCATCTTTCTGGAACAGGTTATGGTTCGGCGTATCATGCAGATAGATAGCATCCGAACTTGGCATGTTGAATTTATAGCGCCCCAGCGAGTTATGCGCACCCGGTGCCTGCTGGAAACGGAATGGCAGGTTCGACGGCGTAATTGTTGACCAGTCAACCATCCACGGATCGATCGTCTCTTTGCTGTTCCAGCCGCGGATCACCGTATAGTTATGACGCTCCAGATAGCCAGGATCGTTCCAGACCTTAGGCAGAATATCCTTGCGCGCCAGCGTCGGCGGCACGTTCCACGGCGGGTTTACCACTACGTTATTCAGGGCGCTGCTCATCATTGGCGTTTTACGGTCAGGACGTCCGACAATCACACGCGACGCCAGCACCTCGCTACCGTTCTGATAATAAACCAGCGAATACGCTGGAATATTCACCATAATCCCGGTCGACAGTGTTCCCGGCAGAAGACGTAAGCGCTGGATATTTAGCGCCAGCACCCCAGCACGCTGGGCAGGCGAGACGTTCAGCCAGTCGCGGGTGGATGGACCGATCACCCCGTCTGCGCCCAGCCCCTGCGCGGCCTGGAACTGCTTAACCGCCGCGACCAGTTCGCGATCGTAGGCGGCGGGTTTGTTGCTCTGTGCAACGGCCTTTTTCTCTTTTACCGGGGCCGACGGGCTGACGACCGCGCTTTGCGTATCGTCGCCGGGCAGCGCAATCTTAGGACCGCTTTCGAGAATGCCGGAGCGTTTCATAATTTCGCGGATCGCCGGGACATCGCTGCTCCACTGTCCCGGACGAAGCGTGGTTGTGCCACGCACCTGAGGCCACGGGCGGGAATCGGCAACCAGCTCAAGCAGCGACTGATGCATGGTGGCATACTGCGGATGGGCCGGTGCCAGGCTTGCGATAAAGCGCGGCAGGTCACCGTTGTCCAGCGCCAGTTGCCACTGGTTAATGACCGACAGCGCAGGCGTCGCCAGCTTGTATGTTTTTTGACTGTATAACCAGCGGTTGCCATTGACCGGAATGCCCGCCACGAACTGGAGGTAGCCCATCATGGCATCAGACAGCACCACATCACGCGCCTGACCGGTAACGGCTGGATCGGTGAGGAGTTCAACCCAGGTGGTGAATTGCGGCTGAAAACCTGCAATGGCGACTTCCGCCAGCTGCTGCTGGAAAGCGCGCACGGCGTCCCGGTTTTCCCACATCGGCTTCATATCACGCGCGGCATAAAGCAGCGTAAGCTGGTTAATGTAGGCAGGCGTGTATCCTGCTGGAAGCCCGGTTAGAAGCTGCTGGCGGAGCGCGCCGGTGTCGATACCTTCGGGTAGCGGTCTGATACCCGCTAAAATGGCCGTCGCCGGAGATTGATCCAGCGGTTGTGACAGCGACGTCGGCTGCGCACCCATCGTCGCGGAACTGTCTGACGGTACAACTTCAGGCTCATCGGCCTGAGCGCTTAACAGTGGAGCAAACATCACCGCCAGACAAAAACTCAACGCTGACAGCTGATGACCACGATTTTTCTTTAGCAACATCCCTTGCCCCCTGTTTTCTCACGACATGCCCATCACACTGGGGCTTTTATTCATTATAGGAAGGCACAAACGCAGTTGCCTTACCTTATGTAAAGAAGTTTAAAGATAACGCAGCCGTAAGCATAAGTTAAGCGTAAAAAAAAGCGGCGCTAATGCGCCGCACTTTGTAACAACACGCCTCAGGAGGCGTCTGCTGTGCCCGGTAAGGACTCCGGCGGCTGCGGAGCAAAGCCACGCAGGCCTACAACATGAACGTGCTCGCTGTTCTGGAACACTTTACGCACCAGTTTATAGGTTGTGCCTTTTTCCGGACTAATATTTTCCGGTGCCGCAATGATGAGCTGCATATCCAGACGTTCGCAGAGCTCAAACAGCGTGGCGATGGAGCGGGCATCCAGACGCGCTGCCTCATCAAGGAACAGCAGACGGCATGGGGAAATATCTTTGCCGCGCAGACGACGCGCTTCATCTTCCCAGCTCTGCACCACCATCACCAGAATCGACATCCCGGTACCGATAGCTTCACCGGTCGACAGTGCCCCGGATTCCGCACGCAGCCAGCCGTCTGAACCACGGTTAACCTCAACTTCCATCTCCAGGTAGTTACGGTAATCCAGCAGCTCTTCACCGATGGTTTGCGGCGTACGTTGCCCCATATCAATCTGCGGATTCAGACGCTGATACAGCTTCGCCAGCGCTTCAGAGAAGGTCAGACGGTTGCTGTTAAACAGATCCTGATGCTGTTCATGCTGCTCAGAGAGCACATCCAGCAGCGTAGAGTGCGCTTCACGGACGTTTACATTCAGACGTACGCTGTTCACCTGACCAAACGATACGCTCTGCAGACCCTGGTTCAGCTGGCGAATACGGTTCTGCTCGCGCTGAATGGTCTTGCGGATGATGTTCGCCACGCTACGGGAGCTGATAGCCAGCTTCTGTTCACGGGAGGTCAGCTCTTCCGTCAGGCGCCCCAGTTCAATTTCCATCTGTTCAATGGCTTCGACCGGATCGTCGGTACGGATGATGTCCTGACGAATACGCTCACGCAGATGCTGGTATACCGCCACGAAGAACTGAATTTTACGCTCAGGACGCTTCGGATCTTCAGACATACGCAGCACATCGCGCAGATGTTCGTTATCGGCCACCGCCAGACGCAGCGCACCCAACGCCTTATCCGACATGGATCGCAGTTCATCCGCAGAGAGGTACGCCAGTTCACGACGATGCAGACGGCGTTCAACATTATTGTCTTTCACCAGGCGCATCACCGCGCACCAGCCTGCCTTCGCAGATACCACCTGCTCGCGCATTTCATGGTAGTCGCGCTCCAGCTTGCGCAGGCGGCGGGTCAGGTTATCCATCTCCGCTTCACAGAAGGTCAGCGCTTTTTCCAGCTGATTACGACGCGCACGGTTATTGCTCAGCTGGGCATGCAGCTCATCACGACGAACACGCGCCCGCTCTTCTGCCCCGCTGTCGGCACGGACGCCGATGTCCTGCAGCTCTTTTTGCAGATCGTTTAACAGCTCTTTCTTGGTATCAAAGGAGCTTTTTAGCGAGGCCAGAACCTGGTTGTACTGGTTCAACTGGGCCGCGTGGCTACGCATCGCTTCACGGGCACGCGTACGTTCCGCTTCAGCCTGCTCAAGGCGCTGGCGTAATTTCTCGTTCAGATCGCTGTTACCGCTCAGCATTTCCGCCGAGTCAGAGTAGCCGAAGTGAGCGCGACGCTGCACCACTTCCGTCAGGGCAAACGCCTGCTGGCGTGCTTCACGCTGCACCTGCTGGGACCAGGCATAATCTTCTTTTAGCTGCTCAAACTGCTCTGGATCGCTCTGAAGCACCGAAACGACCGGCTCCAGCTTCGCCAGCTGATTACCGTGTTGCTGAACGAAGCGTGCGGCTTCCTGCGCTTCATCCAGACGTTCCTGGATTTCATCCACACGGTCAGCCAGCGTATCGTCCGCCAGCAGATTCAGACGCGGCAGAATGCGGTTCAGGGCAGCAACGCCCTCTTTCGCCTGTTCAAACTGAACGCGGCTCTGCTGGTTGTCATTTTCATGGCTGGCAATTGCGCGCTCAAGCTCGCCACGGCGGGTGTTGAGCTTGCGAATTTCCGCTTCCGGGTCAGCCTCAAAGGCCACTCCCAGATGGCTACCGATAAAGCGGCTAAATGCCTGATGCAGGCGCTGGGTTTTCTGCACGTCAAACGACAACGTCGCAAAACGTTCAGACAGTGTTTCACGCTCAGCGTGCAGGCTCTCAATACGACTTTCACGCGCGGCGCGGCCAAACAGAGGAAGTTCCGGGAAGCGCGAGTAACGCCACTGACGGTCAGCGATTTTCACCACTACCGCTTTTTCCAGCTCGTCAACGCTGAACACGCTGTCATCGAACGATTGCGGATCCCCTTCGATCAGATAGAGATCTTCCGGGCAATCTTCCAGCCCTTCGAGCTGTTCGGCAATCAGAGACAGATCCGGCACCACAATCGCGTTACGCGACGGGCCATACAGCGCGGAGAAGTACGGTGCATCGTCCAGACCCACGTCATCATAAATTTCTGACAGCAGTACGCCACCGAAACGCTCCGCCAGCGTATTCAGGCGTGCATCTTCCGCACCGCCCGGCTGGCTTAAGCGTTCAATCTCTTCGTCAACCTCGCGCTTGCGCGCGCCAACTTCATCACGCTCAACAATCGCCTCGCGCTCGCGCTCAAGCAGCTGTTGCAGATATTCGGTCACTTCCTGGCTGGATTCGAACGTTTCACCGCACTGTTCGCTGAGCTGGTTCAGGCTGCTTTGCGCCGCCAGCCAGACGGGTGCGCGTTGCAACAGCGTCTGCGAGCGGGACTGGAGCTGCTCCAGCTCCTGACGCAGCGTCATCCGCTGTTCGCTGGCGCTGGATACCGTATCGGAAAGAGCGGCGATACGGGCTTCAAGCTCCTGGTGCAGAGCCTCGAGATCGTCAATATCGTAATGTTTACCCTGACGCTTACAGAACTCGGCCAGCAGACGCTCGGCCTCCTGCTGCTCGCGCAGACGCTGTTCCAGCTCGTTCAGACGCATACGCAGCGGTTGCACCTGTTCGGCCAGATGACGCTGGTTGACGCCGTCGCGCAGCAACTCGCGAGCTACGTCCCACGCTTCGTTTCGCGCCAGCGGGCCGTTAATCGCCACCACCAGCTGATAAGCTTGTTCAAACTGGCTGTGCGCGGTCTGCGCGACGCTCATTTTCTGTTCCAGGGAGAGCAGTTTTTCCGTGGCTTCCTGCTCTTTCGCCTGGAAGGTGTCCAGCCATTCGTCGGCGCTGTCCGGCGTCAGGTCAGGCAGATGGCATAGCTCTTTCGCACGCTGCAATGCCTGCAGGGCCTGGTTGTACTGAATCGCTCGCGTCTGCTGCACGTCCAGCGCCTGCTGGTAATCGGCGAGCTGGCTTTTCAGTTCATCCACTTCCAGTTCGGCGGCTTCGGCACGCGCTTCGTTCTCTTCCTGCATGTCGGCGGCTTCGGCCACCACTTCGTTTTGCTCTTCGAGACGAATTTGCAGTTCATCGAGATCGGCTTCGTAGCGCTCGATTTTTTCCTGCTGGCGCAGCGCGGTCTGAACCAGGTTCAGGTGATCGCTGGCGGCCTGATAATCGGCTTCCAGATCGCCCTCAGCCCCGTTGTGTTCGCCCAGTTCACGGGCCATTTCAACGTGCTTATACTGCTCAGCCACCAGCTGTTTACGGGAGGTGAACAGCTCGCGGCGGTACTCTAATGCCTGATCGAGATGCACGCGGCGCTCGTTGGCGTGACGCATATAATCCGCCGCCACATAGTTGGTGGCTTCACTGATCAGGTGTTTAAACAGATCGCGGTCAGACTGGGTAACGCGAATCGCTTCCAGCGTCATGCGGTTTTCACGCAGCGCGGCTTCCATGTCCTGGAAGGCCTTACGCACGCCGCTGTTTTCCGGCAACAGGTAGTCGCGCAGGGAGCGGGTAATGGCGCTGGAGATCCCGCCGTACAGGGAGGCTTCAATCAGACGGTAATATTTGCTGCGGTCGGATGCGGTACGCAGACGACGCGCCACCACGCCCAGATCGAACATCAGGGAGTGGTAATCGGTAATTGAGTTGAACTGCTTGAACTGCACGCCTTCGATAGCTTCGAGCTTGTCTTTCAGCTCCTGCAGCGTGAGTACGCGCGCCTGGCGCTCATTGAGCGTTTCCGTCAGCAGCGCCGTTGGCTGCATTGAGGTTGGCAGGCCCTGAATCGCGAACGGCTTGATATCCACTTTTCGATCGCGACCGGCGACCTGCTGCAGATGCACGCCCACCACCACACGCTGGTGACGGGAGTTGATCACATCCAGCACCGAATAACAGACGCCAGCTTTGAGCTTACCGTGCAGGCCTTTATCGCGGGAGCCGCTTGTCGCGCCCGCTTCGGTGGTGTTACGGAAGTGCAGCAGCGTCAAATCAGGGATCAGCGCCGTCACAAAGGCCGCCATGGTGGTGGATTTACCCGCACCGTTACCGCCGGAGAGCGTTGTCACCAGCTCATCGAGATCAAAGGTTCGGGCAAAGAAACCGTTCCAGTTAATCAGCGTTAGTGAGCGAAATTTACCGCGTTCAATCATTACTCTTCCTCCCCGCTATCCGGCTGATTGTCTTCAGGCTCGTCATTGAGCTGCAAATGGTTTTCCACCGGCATCGCCTCACCGTCGCGGATCATACGAAGCTGCGCTTCACGCGCGTCGTCGCCCGCACGCACGTCGGCACCGAAGCGGAAAACAGATTCCGTAATGCGGAATTTGCTGCTGTCGTGGCCCATAAACCAGACCATCCCCAGACGACGCAGACGGTTCAGAGAAGAGCGAACTTTTTCCTGCAATTTCTGACGATCGAGATCCGACCCCGTTGAACGGTTGTTCACAAGCTTCAGCAGCTTGCTTTCGTCGGCCAGCGTCAACAGCTCATCGTAAAGCTCCTGCTGGGTGAAGATCCCTTCATTTGCCAGACGTTCCGGGCTGAGGTAGAGGTAGCACAGAATTTTGCCGACCATCATATCCAGCTCGGAAAGCACGGAGCGCGGAATAAGCGTGGTGGAACGCGGACGCAGGTAGAAGAAACCTTCCGGCGCGCGGATAAGCTCAACGTTATAGCGTGCGTAAAACTCTTCCAGATACTCCTGGAAGTCCATCAAAAAGGCGTGATTATCCAGCTCGTCGAGGCCAATATGACGACCGGCACGCAGCTGGCTGTCCAGCGCCGGAAATAACGGATTCGCCAGCGCCTGTGCCAGCTTTAATGGCATCACTTGTTCAATATTTGTCAATGACATGCGCCTGTACCTTGGCTCCGTAATCGTTAATCGGCTGCCACTTCGGCGGCAGTCCGGTGAAATCTGCTTGCGCGATACCCAGGCGAACCGCCTGGTCTACCACAATGCGGGCAACGTCGAAGTGGCGCGCGCGAGGATATTGCGCCAGATAGTCGCGCACCACGAGACCAAGATCCAGCGGAACCTGTCTGGTTTTGTAGACAGCGAGCTGTTCTTCGATCATGGCCGCAAGTTGCTCACGAATTTCGTTAAATTCTTCGTATTCCAGATCCGGTGGCAGCTCACCGGTTACCTCTTCATCACGCAGCGCCATCTCTTCGTCACGCATATCGAGCAGACGATCGGCATTGGCGTAGGTTAGCGCCCACGGCGCATCGAAGTAGGTTTGAACAGACTGACGCAGACGCTGAGCAAAGACGCGGTTTTTATCCATATCGATAGCGGTACGGATAAATTTATGTACATGACGATCGTAACCGATCCACAGGTCAATCGATTGCTGGCCCCAGCTAATGATGCGATCGAGCTTGCTCTGCAAATCAAAGACCAGACGGTCGATAAAATGCAGATCGTCATGTGCCATAGTCGCATCCTGAATGCGCAGTAGGTTGGCCTGGAGCTTATCGCCTGCGGCCTCCAGCGTATCCTGCAGTTCACGCAGCGTGCCGGAAGTTTCCGACAGCAGCAGTTCACAGCTGGAGATGGCCGCACGCCAGTCTTTATTCAGCAGCTGCGCGATATCATCTTTCACCTGCTGCTGCTGTTCGTCCATCAGACGCTGGGTCAGATCGATACTGTCAAAAATCTCCGCTACCGAATATTTCAGCGGCGCGTAGACGTTGCGGTGCCAGTGGAATTCATCACCGTTTTCATCCGCGGCATCGGCTGCACGCTTGAGTTCACCCGCCACAATCGAGAGCTGCATGGAAAGACGCAGCGTGGAAAACTCACGCTGGCGGATGTAGTAATCGGTAATGCCGATGCCCAGTGGCGTCAGTCGATAAATGGCGTTACCTTCCGCCTGCTCGCTGGTAAAGCGGTTCAGCAGACGTTGACGCACCATATCGTTGATTGCGTTGTTGGCACGCACGCTAATGGTTTCGCTGGTTTGCTCAAACGCATCACTCACATGGCGGAACGCATCCACCAGTTCACCCTCGCTCATTTCGCCATCGAGCCGTTCGCCGTTCAGCGTGGCAACCGCCAGCAGGAAAGAGAGTCTGTCTACCGGCAGCGAGATGGAGAAATCATTTTTCCTGGCCCAGGCAACCAGTTCGGGGACTGTCTGGGAAAATTCACTCATAGGTTATCCTTGCATCTGCGGCTTGTGCGCGGTGACGTGAATATAGCGGCCAAGACTGATAAACGGTTCCTGACGGCAATACCGCGTTTCTAATTCTGTTAAGGTGTCAAAACAGTCACGCTGTTTGTGTTTTTCACGCAGATAATCATGAAACACCCTGACGCCCGTCTTCCCGGTTATCTGCCAGCCAATCTCTTCCAGCCAGCCGTAAACCTGCTGGGGATCGCGCGGATAGTCCGGGGAAAGCGTGCGCTTTTTCTTTTTCGGCATTCCGACCTGAACATAGTCGAAGTTGCCCGCAACCATGTTGTGCATCAGGAAGCCGTTAGCATTGTAGAACATCAGCGACAGCGTACCGCCCGGGCGTAGCATCGACCACAGGGTTTGTAACACGCTTAACGGATCGGCTACCCATTCCAGCACCGCATGAAACAATATCAGATCAACCTGGGTTTCCAAATGCTGTGCGATGTCCTGAGCGGCGCATTGTACAAAATGCATGTTGTCGCTCACACCTTTCTCCTCTGCTGCACGCGTGGCACGCGCAACCATCTCAGCAGAAAGATCGCAAAGTGTGACGTGATGACCGCGCTCAGCCATTTTTATGGCCGTCTGCCCTTCACCGCCTCCGGCGTCAAGCACGCGCAACGTTTGACCGCCATACGTGGCCAGAATGGTGTCCAGATCCTGCCAGAGGATCGTCTGACGTAACTGCCCTTTTGTGGTGCCGTATATGTTGCGCGAAAACTTTTCCGCGATGTCATCAAAATTGCGATCCCGCATTGGGAGAGTTCCACTCGCTAACTGCAAAACCGCTATTTTGTCACACCCGCGCGGAGAATGAACCTCTCTGGTGTAATATCACGGGTATTCGCCTGCTATATGGTTAAAAAAGGAACCAAAAAGGATGCTTTTTACCCTGAAGAAATACATTGGAGGCATGATGCTTCCCCTTCCGCTACTGCTGCTCATCATCGCGCTGGGGCTGGGGCTGGTGTGGTTTAGTCGCTTTCAGAAAAGTGGCAAAACGCTGATCACCTTCGGCTGGCTGGTACTGCTGCTGCTGAGCCTGCAACCTGTCGCAGACAAACTGTTACGTCCCATCGAAAACACCTACCCAACCTGGCAGGGAAACCAGAAGGTGGAGTACATCGTGGTGCTGGGCGGCGGGTATACCTGGGATCCAAACTGGGCTCCCAGCTCCAACCTGATCAATAACAGCCTGCCGCGCCTGAACGAAGGTATTCGCCTGTGGCTGGCTAATCCGGGATCGAAAATGATCTTCACTGGCGCGCCAGCCAAAACCAACCCGGTCAGCACGGCTGAAGCCGGCGCCAGGGTGGCAGAATCCCTCGGCGTGCCGCGCTCCGCTATTATCACGCTGGACAGTCCGAAAGATACCGAAGAAGAAGCCGCCGCGGTGAAACAGGCTATTGGCGATGTTCCGTTCTTACTGGTTACATCTGCATCGCATCTGCCAAGGGCAATGATTTTCTTCGAAAAACAAGGACTGCACCCGCTTCCCGCGCCGGCGAACCAGATGGCCATTAACGCCCCGCTAAACCCATGGGAACGGATGATCCCGTCCCCGATGTGGTTGATGCATAGCGATCGCGTCGGCTATGAGACGCTGGGACGCGTCTGGCAGTGGCTGAAAGGCTCCTCAGGCGAGCCAGGGCAGGAGTGATTTTGTCGCAAGGTCAAAGTTGGCGCGGTTGAAACGTCCGGTATTCACCAGCTGCGCCACTTCATCCCACAATAAATAAAGCCAGCGCCGCCAGAGAAACGCCTCCGCAACGGGCGCGCGCTGCAGATAGTGCCACAGCAAGCCTTCAGCGGCCGCGCTGTCGCTGAGCCTGAACAAGTCGTACTCGCGCGGAGCCCAGAGCATGACCCCTGGCCCCAGCATCGCCAGAAGCTGGTCGCTACGAGAATCTTTAAGCATGCTACGCAGGGTAAAATTACCGTGTATCAACACGCAGTTGTCGTTAAAGCCTACAAACAGCGCCGGTAAACACTCCCGGGTGCGGAACAGGATACGTTTATCCTGCATGGTCAAGCCGGTGTTGTTGAACTGATTAAGCGTTCCCCACAGCACCTCCACCCGCTGGCGATACCACAGCGGCCAGAGATTTTCCTGAGTGCTGTCGACGGGTCCCACAAGGCCACGGCTATCCTGCCGGTGCCAGGCCAGCAGAGCCTCCACAATCTGGTCTTTCAGCTGTTCCCAGCGCTCCGGTGTACGCGCCGGGGCTTCAACGGATACGCCGCGTAAACGCTCAATCAGCAGAACATCCGGACCGGGGTGCTCTTCATGCGTCATCACTCCGTAAACCGTCGGCATACGCACGGTTCCTTGCCGCGCGAGCATTGAAATTTTCCAGGCGAGCTGCCTGGCCACACCCGGCGAGGTAAAGCTTCGGGCCATCAGAGGCATTGGGTTTCCCTGACTGTCGTACAACGACCAGAGCGCGGTATCTGCCTTTTCACTTACACATTCCACCCGGCTTAACTTCTCGCCAAGCAGGTGACTCAGTTCGGCACGCAGCTGTTCCATATGAGATTACCCCCATTAAGACTACTGCTTTTATAATGAGCGCGCAGGACGCAGATGTCACCCTGCGGAGATCAATTATGGAAAAGATAAGAGAAAATAAACGGCGGAGTGCATCCCTCCCAAAAGAGGGATGCCGCAAGGATTAACGCAATTCAGCGCGAACGCGCTCAAGATCTTCTGGGGTGTCTACGCCTGTACCAGGCACCTCTTCGGCGACGGCAACGTGGATCTTTTCGCCGTACCAGAGCACACGAAGCTGTTCCAGCATTTCAATATGCTCCAGCGGACTCGGTGTCCAGGTTACATACCGGCGAATAAAGCCAGCGCGATAGCCGTAGATGCCAATATGGCGCAGGAAGGTATCGCCAATGGTCTCTTTGGACACCGCAAAGCGATCGCGATCCCACGGGATGGTGGCACGGGAGAAATAGAGCGCATAGCCCTCCGCATCCGTCACAACCTTCACCGCGTTCGGGTTGAACGCTTCTTCCGCGTGGTGGATAGGTACCGCGAGAGTTGCCATGCCAACCTGACGCTGCGCCAGGTTTTCCGCCACCTGACGAATAATCGCCGCCGGGATCATCGGCTCGTCGCCCTGCACGTTAACGATTACCGTATCGTCGCTGAATGCGCATTTCTCAACCACTTCAGCCAGTCGTTCAGTACCAGACTGGTGATCGGCGCGGGTCATGCATACTTCCCCGCCTGCGGCTTCAACCGCACGCGCAACATCAGGATGATCGGTGGCCACGATAATACGGTCAGCGCCGGACTCACGGGCGCGTTCAAGTACATGCACAATCATTGGCTTGCCGTTGATATCTACCAGCGGCTTACCCGGCAGACGCGTTGAGGCGTAACGGGCAGGAATAATGACGACAAAGCTCATGGTTTGCTCTCTTCAGCCACCAGGGAACGGGCTTCGTTTTCCAGCAGTACCGGAATACCGTCACGCAGCGGGAAAGCGAGGCTGTCCGGTTTGCAAATCAGCTCTTGTTTGTCCTGGCTATAGTAGAGTTTGCCGTTGCACACCGGGCAGGCAATAATTTCAAGTAAACGGTGATCCATAGTTCCTCCGTATGGGTAATCGCTAAAGCTTATCACATTCCCTTTTCAGGGCGTGCCTGTTTCCCAGCCACTTCGACAGGATGTAAAGAGTCCGTCAGGCACGCGGCCCAGCGTCACTTCGCAGGCCTTCTGCCAGCAGGCAAAATCATTGATGGCGGATGTTAACCCTTTTTCCAGGGTCGCGGTTATCCTGACGCCATCTTCCAGATACAGCGCAATGACCTCTAGCGTGCCGGTTTTACGGTGCATTTTGGCATCCATGCGCCCTACCAGTTGTCCCTTGTGCAGCAGGGGCAAAACAAAGTAACCGTACTGGCGCTTTGGCGCGGGAGTGTAGCACTCCAGCCGGTAGCTGAAATCAAACAACTGCTCGGCCCGTTTTCTGTCCCAGACCACCGGATCAAAAGGTGACAGCACCGCGCTATGGGTTGCCTGAAGTTTACCTGCTTCAGCTTGTGGCAGCAGCGGGAGTAAATCCGCATGCAGCCACATATCGCCCAACCTCTCTACAGAGACCGGGATAACCCGCTGCTCGCGCTGCCAGTTATCCAGCAACGGTTTCAGCGTGGGCTGTCGGAGACGGTAATAATCGGCCAGCCATTGCGGACGGAAAATACCCAGACTGCGGGCGCTGTTTTCAAGCATGACGGCTTCGGCTGCCTCCTGTGTGAGCAGGTCGCGCTCGTCGTCCCAGTGAGGCATCACCCGCTGCGTCAGGTCGTACACCCGTTGAAAATTACGCCGCTCGACTACCATCACCTTGCCTGATGTAAACAACCCTTCCAGATGACGCTTGTGCGGTTTCCATTCCCACCAGCCGCTTGCCCCTTTTCGTGGATGTTCAAAATCCGCGGAACGTACTGGCCCCTTTTCCGCGATATGGGCAATGAGCTGCTCAATCTCAGCCGCATGCTCGTGCATCCACGCCTGCCGGTATTTCCAGCCCATTTTTTCCGGGGCAAGCATACGGTGGCGAACCAGGGCAAAATCGCTGCGGGGCAGGAAACAGGCTTCATGTGCCCAGTATTCCATCAGCTCTCCCTTGCTGAGCGCATCATCGAGCCACTGAGGCGGATAATTGCCCAGCCGGCTGAACAGCACCAGGTAGGGGCTACGAGCCACAATGTTGATGGTGTCGATTTGCAACAACGACATGCGTTGCACGGTAGTGAGGATATCGGCAGGCTGCGCGCGGCGACGGGGCTTTTTAAGAAGTCCTTGCGCGGCAAGGTGCAAGTTACGTGCGGCTGAAAGCGAGAGTTGCGGTAAAGACATGCGTTTTCCTGTCAGTCAAAGCGCCACCAGAACCGCGTAAGCTCTTAATGCACCAACGCAATCAGTTCCTGGAGCAAGTGTTCCGGCTGCTCGCCGCTGAGTTCGGCGTCAACCGGCAGATACCACCAGTTTTCTTTCGCAAAAGCGCGGCATTTCACCGCATCTTTTTCGGTCATGATTAATGTCTGACCGGATGTTGTCAACGCGTCTACCTGCTCCGCCACCAGCGCCTGGTGATCGGCCAGCGGAACACGCTTTTCAAGGCGGGCACCACACTGTTCCAGCGTTGCGAAGAAACGCGGAGGATGACCAATACCAGCCATCGCGACCAGCGCCGGTAGCCGGGAAACGGCCTGTCGTTCACCGGTCAACAGGTTAATTGCCATACCTGGCTGGAGTTGCATCGGGATCTCCCCCGGCTGTGCCGCACCGCCGTTAACAATCACCGCATCCACGGACTTCAGGCGAGAAGCGCGTTCACGCATGGGGCCTGCAGGCAGCCACCAGCCGTTGCCAAAACGGCGGACGCCATCAATGACCACAATCTCTTTATCACGCGCCAGCGCGTAATGCTGCAGACCGTCATCGGTAATAATTATTTGCACGTCGTCTTCGGCAAGCAACGCCTGAACAGCATCACTACGCACCGGAGAGACTGCGACAGGCGCGCCAGTACGCTGATAAATCAATACTGGCTCATCCCCCGCCTCGGCGGTCGTCGTGACCGGCGACAGGAGCAGTGGATAGTGCGCTGCTTTGCCGCCGTAACCTCGCGACACCACGCCGGGGCGGATGCCGCGCTTTTGCAGTTGCTCAACCAGCCAGATGACCACAGGGGTTTTGCCGTTCCCCCCTGCCGTGAGGTTGCCCACCACGACAACCGGTACCGGCGCACGCCACGCCCGCTTTAGCCCCAGACGGTAAAGCAGACGAATAATGCCGCTCACCAGACCATACAGCCAGGAGAGCGGCAGAAGCAGCAGCCACAGCGGGGACTCACCGGACCAGATACGGGCAATCATTCGCCGAACTGCATCTTATGGAGCTGAGCGTAAACACCACGCTGTGCCAGTAAATCGGTATGGCTACCGCGTTCTACAATGACCCCATCTTCCACAACGACGATTTCGTCAGCCTGTTCAATCGTTGACAGGCGGTGCGCAATCACCAGTGATGTACGGTTCTTTTGCAGTTCATCCAGCGCAGACTGAATTGCACGTTCAGATTCTGTATCCAAAGCAGAGGTTGCTTCGTCAAGGATCAGAATAGGGCTGTTACGCAGCAGTGCACGGGCGATGGCGATACGCTGGCGTTGACCACCGGAGAGCAGAACCCCATTCTCACCGATGATGGTATCCAGGCCGTTGTCCATCTTGTTAATAAAGTCCATGGCATAGGCCATGCGAGCGGCTTCTTCAATCTGCTCGCGGCTGTACTCTTCAGTGCGCGCATAGGCAATGTTGTTCGCAACAGTATCGTTGAACAGATGCACGTTCTGAGACACCAGCGCAACCTGGTTACGCAGCGACTGCAGGGTGTATTCCCGCAGGTCGTGACCGTCTAACAAAATTTCACCCTGATCGATGTCGTAGAAACGGGTAATCAGGCTGGCAATCGTCGATTTACCCGAACCGGAACGGCCGACCAGCGCAACGGTTTTGCCTGCCGGAATGGTCAGGTTGATGTTACGTAATGCTGGAACTTCACGGCCAGGGTAAGTGAAGGTCACGTTGCGGAATTCGACATCGCCCTTTGCGCGCTCAATGACGCGAGTGCCTTCGTCTTTCTCTTGCTCGGAATCCAGGATGCTGAACAGCGTCTGGCATGCTGCCATCCCGCGCTGAAACTGGGCGTTAACGTTGGTCAGCGACTTCAGCGGACGCATCAGCGCAATCATGGAAGAGAACACAACGGTGATGGTCCCCGCCGTCAGCGTTTCCATTACGCTCGGGAAGCTTGCCGCATACAGGACGAATGCCAGAGCCAGAGAGGCAATCAGCTGAATAATGGGATCAGAGATTGAAGAGGCCGAGACCATTTTCATCCCCTGCAGACGCATTTTGTTGCTGACTTTATCGAAGCGTTTTGTTTCGACCTCCTGCCCGCCGAAAATCAACACCTCTTTATGTCCTTTCAGCATCTGTTCAGCGCTGGTGGTCACCTGCCCCATCGTATTCTGCATATTCTTACTGATATTGCGAAAACGCTTTGAGACGACGCGGATCGCGACAGAAACAACCGGCGCCAGCACGATGAGGATCAGCGACAGCTGCCAGCTGTAATAGAACATCATCGCGAACAGACCGATAATTGACGCGCCTTCACGCACAACGGTAATCAGTGCGCTGGAGGAAGAGGATGCCACCTGCTCTGAGTCATAGGTGATACGTGACAGCAACGTACCCGTCGATTGTTTGTCAAAGAAGGCCACCGGCATGCCCATCATGTGGCTGAACAGCCGACGGCGCATTGTCATGACCACTTTTCCTGACACCCAGGAGATGCAATAACTGGAAATATAGCTGGTGATACCGCGTAAGATCATCAGTCCGATCACCACCAGAGGCATCCATAGCAACACTGAGCGATCCGTTTTACCAAAACCGTCATCCAGTAACGGTTTGAGGAGCGATAACATAAAAGTATCGCTGGCTGCGTTGAGAACTAACGCTATACCCGCCACGATTAAACCTGCTTTAAAAGGTGCAATCATCGGCCAGAGTCGGCGGAAGGTTTGCCACGTGGAGAGATCTTTGTCGTTATGCATTCAAAAAACCAGCATCTGTTGAAATAGCCGCATATTCTACCCGTTATCGACGGGCGCGCCAAACCACTGATGATACCAACGCGGTAAATATTGCTCCCGCAACCGTCGGATTTGCCAGGCATGTTGCGAAAACGTCACCGATATTTGGCCCGAATGAGGGGTATCGTGCCAGACATAGCCCTCCTTTCGATAACGCTTCACCACCTTCACTGACGGGAATCGCCACGCATTGTAACGGGCCGCAGAATCCAGCGCGATATCGCCTCCCACCCGTTGTACCAGCGGCAACGATGAGGAGGTATTACTGCCATGGTGCGGCACCTGTATCACCGTTGACGTCAGATAACGCCAGTAATGGCTAAGCATAGCCTGTTCCGCTTGCGCTTCAATGTCCCCTGTCAGCAAAACACTCTGCTCACCGTCATCAATTTTAACCACGCAGGAGCGATTGTTACCCAGGGCAGAGGATCCAGCCGGTGGCCAGTGGACGGTGAATGTTAACCCCTGCCATTTCCACTGCAGCCCGCGAAAGCAGGGAAGATGCTGCGCCCACCCCAGCGGGCTTCGTACCCATAAGCCGGGCCATGCCGCCTGCAGCGATGCCAGACCACCAGCATGGTCCAGGTGCTCGTGACTGAGAATAACGCCCTCTGGTTGCAGGTGATGCCAGCGTAACCAAGGAATAATCAACTGCTGCGCACTGTCTCCCCCAGGCCAGCCGGGACCGGTGTCGTATAGAAGCGCTTTACCCTGCCGCTCAATAACCATTGATAGCCCCTGCCCTACATCCAGCATATGCAACGTCCAGCTATCGGTTTTCGCCGTTCGCATGAATGGGGATGCCAGCACGACAGTTCCTGTCAGACACACCGCCGGCATGCCTTTCCAGGAGCGAAAACGCCAGCCGATAATGGCCAGCCAGGGCAGCAATGTCAGGTACTGCCAGCGCTCATCGACGTCCTGCCAGCCATCAGGCAGACGCTGCAGCAGCCAGAACAAACCGGCCAGGGACTTATCTGCCGCAAACCATACGCCAGTTTCCAGGGAGACCAGCGGGAGCAGGTGCAGTAGCATACCGAGCAGGATCAGCGGAACCGAGATAAAGGTCACCAGCGGAACGGCAAAGAGATTGGCCACCAGCGAAGAGACGCTGAAGCCATGGAACATCAACACCTGCAAAGGCAGGAGCAGCAGCAACATCCCAACCTGCAGATAGAGTAAATTTATCAGGGGTCGCACCCGGCGAGTCCAGCGCCAGCTGGGGAGTGGCAGCCACTGAAACCAGAAAATCAACGCCGCGACAGCAAACGCTGACAACGCCAGGCTTTGAGAAAGCACCGCCAGCGGATCAACGATGAGTATCGCTGCAATACAGCTACACCAGACCTGCCATGCAGACCACTGACGCGCGCCGATCCGCAGAGCGGCCAGCACCGCAAGCGCGATGACCGTGCGTAATGCTGGCGGCTGCAAACCCGTTAGCCATGCGTAGAAGGCCGCAAAAAACAGTCCAGCAAGCAGGGGCATCTGCCAGCGGATCCACTGACACGGCAATAAAAGCTGAAAACCCCTGGCAAGCATCCAGACGATGGAGGCCGCCAGCGCAATGTGCAAACCCGAGATCGCCATCAGATGCGACGTGCCGGTTTCACGCATCAGTGTTTTTATTTCCCGGGGCACATCCAGGCGCTCGCCCATCCCCAGCCCCAGGATCACCGCTCCCCATCGATAGGCTGAAAGGGTGTCGTGCAGCGATGACAGATAGCGGGCACGCAAGCTGCAGCGTTCATCAATGATTTCTGCCCGTGTAAAACGTCCGCTCAACGTTTGATGCCGGGCAAAAGCATTTCGCTGAGGATCATATCCTCCGTCGTTCAGTTCACCATGTACAGGCCTGAGCCTGAGCGTCATGGCCCAGCGCTGACCCGCGCAGGCCTTTTGCGGCAGGTAATTGCCATACAGCACGATGCCCGTCGATGCCCACCAGCGTTTGCCATTAAGTGCAACGAGTTTCCCCTGATGGACTGTTGTGCCATCGGTGGCGGTGATCTCTACCTCAGCCTTGACTGCACCGGTGGTTAGATGCTGCATCGGCCAGACGCTTTCCTGCGCTGCCAGAATGCCCCACGCGCAAAATAACAACCCCATACCGATACACTTCAGACTGAAGCTTCGCTGTAAGCCCAGCAACACCCCACCGGCAACCATGATCCATACAGTATGCCGTGCAGGTAGTTCTGGTAACCAGAGTAGCGGCACTATCGCCAGAATGGCGCACAGACTTAGTGTGGGAATTCCCATTACGACCTCCCTGTTTCAGGGCGGCAGTATGTAAGAAGAGGGAGAGAGGCGTCAGTTGAATAAAATGCAGGTTACAGCGCACGCTGCACTGTTTTTGTCGGTTTGCAGAAAACGACACGGGGATTGCGGCACGGCTTCAGAATAAAAACGATAAGTACAAAAAAAGCACCCGGAGGTGCTTTCTTTTGAACCCAGTTTAACCTGATGGCTAAACTCAGTTGCCGTAAATATTGGCGCGATCGCGCAGTTCTTTACCCGGCTTAAAGTGTGGAACGTACTTACCTTCCAGCTCGACTTTATCGCCAGTCTTCGGGTTACGCCCGGTACGTGGAGCACGATAGTGCAGAGAAAAACTACCGAAACCGCGGATTTCAATGCGCTCGCCCTGGGCAAGAGTGGTGGCCATATGCTCCAGCATCTCTTTTACGGCATCTTCCACTGCTTTAGCTGGGATATGCGGTTGCTGACTGGCAAGTCTTTCAATCAATTCTGACTTGGTCATGATTCCTCCGGTTCCTTTCAAACCAATTAGCTGAACAGCTCATTAAACAAGGGCGGCCGTAGCCGCCCTTTGTTATTGATTACAGGACGAATCCTGCAATCTGTCAAGTTTGCTCCTCATCCTTCGCGCGATAAATGCGTTACCGCTCAAAGGATGCTGAGGACTTGATATTACTCGCCTTTAGCTGCTTTGAAAGCTTCAGCCATTGCGTTGTTAGAGAAGTTTGCATCTTCCTGTTTGTTAACAGTAGCGATTGCATCTTTCTCGTCAGCTTCGTCTTTCGCACGAACAGACAGGCTGATTGCACGGTTCTTACGGTCAACACCGGTGAACTTAGCTTCAACATCGTCGCCAACGTTCAGAACCAGAGTGGCATCTTCAACGCGGTCACGTGAAGCTTCAGAAGCGCGCAGGTAACCTTCAACGCCGTCAGCCAGTTCTACGGTTGCGCCTTTAGCGTCAACTGCAGTCACTTTACCGTTTACGATTGCGCCTTTCTTGTTCAGTGCAACCCAGTTGTTGAACGGATCTTCTGCGAGCTGTTTAACGCCCAGAGAGATACGCTCACGCTCTGCGTCAACCTGCAGAACAACTGCTGCGATTTCGTCGCCTTTTTTGTATTCACGAACTGCTTCTTCGCCTGCAACGTTCCAGGAGATGTCAGACAGGTGAACCAGGCCGTCGATGCCGCCGTCCAGGCCGATGAAGATACCGAAGTCAGTGATAGACTTGATTTTACCTTCAACACGGTCGCCCTTGTTGTGGGTTTCCGCGAACTGCTGCCATGGGTTGTTTTTGCACTGCTTCAGACCCAGGGAGATACGACGACGTTCTTCGTCGATATCCAGAACCATAACTTCCACTACGTCACCAACGTTAACAACTTTGGATGGGTGGATGTTTTTGTTGGTCCAGTCCATTTCGGAAACGTGTACCAGACCTTCAACGCCTTCTTCGATTTCAACGAAGCAGCCGTAGTCAGTCAGGTTGGTCACGCGGCCAGTCAGTTTGGTACCTTCTGGGTAACGCTTAGCGATAGCTACCCATGGATCTTCGCCCAGCTGTTTCAGGCCGAGGGATACACGAGTACGCTCGCGGTCGAACTTCAGCACTTTAACAGTGATTTCGTCGCCCACGTTCACGATTTCGCTTGGGTGCTTAACGCGTTTCCACGCCATGTCGGTGATGTGCAGCAGGCCATCAACGCCGCCCAGGTCAACGAATGCGCCGTAGTCAGTGAGGTTCTTAACGATACCTTTGACTTCCATGCCTTCCTGCAGGTTTTCCAGCAGCTGATCGCGTTCTGCGCTGTTTTCGGATTCGATAACGGCACGACGGGAAACAACAACGTTGTTACGCTTCTGGTCCAGCTTGATTACTTTGAACTCAAGCTCTTTGCCTTCGAGGTGCAGGGTGTCACGGACTGGACGAACGTCTACCAGAGAACCTGGCAGGAACGCACGAATACCATTCAGCTCAACAGTGAAGCCACCTTTAACTTTGCCGTTGATAACACCGACCACAGTTTCAGCTTCTTCGTAAGCTTTCTCCAGCGTGATCCATGCTTCGTGACGTTTAGCTTTTTCACGAGACAGCAGGGTTTCGCCGAAGCCGTCTTCTACTGCGTCCAGAGCAACGTCAACTTCGTCACCTACCTGGATTTCCAGCTCGCCCTGGGCGTTTTTGAACTGCTCTGCCGGAATGGCGGACTCAGATTTCAGACCGGCGTCAACCAGTACTACGTCTTTGTCGATAGCAACAACAACACCGCGAACGATGGAACCCGGACGGGTTTCGATTTCTTTTAAGGATTCTTCAAACAGTTGAGCAAAAGATTCAGTCATGTTTAATCTTCAGGTTAATATTAACGTCCACCTGGCTCCGTGCCGGATGGGGTTGTTTCACATACCCGCCGTCAATCCATTGCAGCGGGGGTACTGCTAAATCGGTCGCAATTACGCGAGTGCCAGTTTTTGGCGCGCATATTGTAGCGCTTTTTCAATCACTTGCTCAATAGTTAAACTGGTGGAATCCAGAACTAATGCATCTTCTGCAGGAACAAGTGGGGCGACGGCGCGGTTACGGTCGCGGTCATCACGCTCTTTTATCTCGGATAAAAGGCGATCAAAGTTAACACTAAACCCCTTCTCCTGCAACTGAAGCATGCGGCGTTGAGCCCGTTCTTCCGAGGAGGCGTCAAGGAAAATTTTCACTGGCGCATCAGGGAATACCACCGTCCCCATATCTCGCCCGTCAGCGATCAGGCCGGGTGCTTCACGGAAAGCACGCTGACGGCGTAACAGGGCCTCACGAACGCGCGGGAAAGTCGCTACCTGAGAGGCAGCGTTAGCAACCTCCTGCGTACGAATTTCGCCGCTCACATCTTCCCCTTCCAGGATCACTTCGAGGTTTCCATCGGTCGAGACAAAACGCACATCCAGATGCGCAGCCAGCGGAACCAGCGCCTCTTCAGACGCAACATCAACATGGTGATGCAGCGCTGCCAGCGCCAGCACGCGATAGATAGCTCCCGAATCTAAAAGATGCCATTGCAATGCTTCCGCCATCGCCTTGCACAGAGTTCCTTTCCCTGCGCCACTAGGCCCATCAATGGTGATTACCGGGGCAACTGCCGTCATCTTTTTCTCCTTAATAAAGGCATACCGTTAACATGAACGCCGCGCATTATACGCGCCAACGTGCGCAACTGTTACCTTTGCGTGCAAATTACGGAATTAATGAAGCAGAGTGTAGAAGAAATGTGCGGGAACAAACGTCAGAAAACGTAAGGAAATGCCGCATCGGGTGATGCGGCGTTATGTCATCAGGCCAGTGTACTGATGCGGGCCAGCTGTTCGAAATAGTCCGGGAAGGTTTTCGCCGTACATTTCGGATCGAGGATCGTGACAGGTGTATCGGACAACGCCACCAGCGAGAAGCACATCGCCATACGGTGATCGTTGTAAGTTCCGATTTCCGCGAACTGCAGTTTTGCCGGAGGCGTTACGCGAATGTAATCTTCGCCCTCTTCCACTTCGGCGCCTACTTTACGCAACTCGGTGGCCATCGCGAATAGACGGTCGGTTTCTTTCACGCGCCAGTTGTAGATGTTACGCAGCGTCGTGGTGCCTTTTGCAAAGAGCGCAGCGGTAGCAATGGTCATTGCCGCGTCAGGAATGTGGTTCATGTCCATGTCGATGGCGTTGAGTTCACCACGTGTACAGGCGATGAAATCCTCCCCCCAGGTCACTACCGCACCCATTTTCTCCAGCACATCAGCAAAACGAATATCGCCCTGCACGCTGTTACGGCCAATACCGGTCACTTTCACCGTACCGCCTTTAATAGCACCTGCCGCCAGGAAGTAAGACGCAGATGAGGCGTCACCTTCAACCAGATAGTTACCCGGAGACTGATACTGCTGCGCACCGCGAACCACGAAGCGCTGATACGCCTGGTTTTCCACCTCCACACCAAAGGTTTTCATCAGATGCAGGGTGATATCAATGTACGGCTTAGACACCAGGTCGCCCTTGATGGTGATGACCGTATCCTGCGGTGCCAGCGGTGCAGTCATCAGCAGTGCCGTCAGGAACTGGCTGGAGACGCTGCCGTCCACCTCGACGTTGCCGCCGGTAAAGCCACCGCGAAGGCGCAGTGGTGGGTAATTTTCTTGCTCCAGATAGTCAATCTGGGCACCGCCCTGACGAAGGGCATCCACCAGATGACCGATCGGACGCTCTTTCATGCGCGGCTCGCCGGTCAGAACAATATTGTTGCTGCCCAGGCACAGAGCTGCCGCCAGTGGGCGCATGGCGGTTCCCGCGTTACCCAGAAACAGCTCCAGTTCCTCGGCTGAACGTAGCGCACCGCCGTTCCCCGTCACTTCACAGCGGGTACGGTCGTCAGACAGCGTGTAGTGAACTCCCAACGCTTTCAGCGCATTGAGCATATGGCGCACGTCATCGCTGTCCAGGAGGTTCGTGAGGACGGTGGTGCCGTTTGCCAGAGCTGCCAGCAGCAGAGCGCGGTTCGAGACACTTTTTGAACCAGGCAGATTGATGGTGCCATCTACCCGCGCGATAGGTTGTAACGTCAGGGATTCCATGAAACTTAACTCTCAACTCAACATAATAAAAACCCCGCAGCAGGGCTACGGGGGTGAAAACAGCGCAATCAACCGTGGCGACGTTCGAAGTCAATCATGAAATCGGTCAGGGCTTTAACGCCTTCCAGCGGCATGGCGTTATAGATGGAGGCGCGCATGCCGCCTACCACACGGTGACCTTTCAGCGCATGCAGACCTGCGGCGAAGGACTTTTCCAGGAAAACTTTATCCAGGTTGCTGTCCGCCAGCTGGAATGGCACGTTCATGCGGGAACGATTGGCTTTCGCCACATCGTTACGATAAAAATCACTCTTATCAATGACGCCGTACAGCAGTTCAGCTTTCTGCTGGTTGATCTTGTCCATCTGCGCCACGCCGCCGTTTTGCTTCAGCCATTTAAAGACCAGGCCGGAGAGATACCAGGCAAACGTCGGTGGGGTGTTGAACATGGAGTCGTTATCGTTCAGCACAGTGTAATCAAGAATCGACGGGCAGGATTTATGCGCTTTACCCAGCAGATCGTCACGTACGATGACGATAGTCAGGCCTGCAGGGCCGATATTTTTCTGCGCACCCGCATAGATGACACCGTAGCGGCTGACGTCAATCGGCGCAGAGAGAATGGTGGAGGAGAAGTCAGCGGCAACCACCACGTCTTTACCGAAGTTCGGCGTCTCGTCGATGGCAATCCCGTCAATGGTTTCGTTCGGGCAGTAGTGCAGATACGCGGCGTTGTCAGAGAGCTGCCACTCGCTCATTGGCTTCACGGCGCGTAGGCCATCAACGGTCACTTTGGCGTCGATGACGTTTGGCGTGCAATACTTGTGCGCCTCTTTCACCGCGCTGGCCGCCCAGTAGCCAGCGTCAACATAGTCTGCCGTGGTTTTGTCACCCAGAATATTCAGCGGTACGCCAGCAAACTGGCCGCGTCCACCACCGTGGCAGAACAATACTTTGTAGTTCGAGGGAATGTTCAGCAGATCGCGAAAATCCTTTTCTGCCTCTTCCGCCACCTGAATAAACTCTTTACCTCGGTGGCTGATTTCCATCACCGACGTACCCAGACCGTTCCAGTCACAAAGTTCCTGTTGAGCCTGTTTAAGCACGTCTGCCGGTAACATTGCCGGACCTGAACTGAAATTAAAGACTTGAGCCATTTCCCCTCACCACGCTAAAAGCCATAAGTTATAACTGTGGATATCGGTTTTATCATTCAGTGACACGCGCCGCAATGTCTAAAACTTATGACCGGTGAAATGTGCCCCTCGTCACACAATACAATCTGCCGCCTCGCTGTCACAAAACCGACAAAATGGCTGTCAGACAAGGCGTTTGGCCCGGCTAACCTTCGACCATTCCGGATTTGTACAGCGGGGACATAATTGATGATCGCCCACGTGCATGGCAACGACATGGCTACATCTTACACAGGCATATTCGCCGGATTCCGGTACCGTTTTAAACCGCTCGATCAACATATCCGGCAGAATACAGAGCCCTGGCTTAACCTCGTCCTCAGGATAGTAATACACGCTGATTTGCCCATTCGTTTCCATTATCGCCAGACGCACTTGCCCAAGCTGCTCCACGCTGTTCAGCCGCAACTCCATAAAGAACTCAAATTCGGTCATATTGGCGCTTTGGACATTTTCCCAGGCCAGCTGTCCGTTCTCAACGATAACGACGGGTTTCCCTTCAAGCATGTCTTCCAGCTTTTCACTTTTCGACATCAGCCACATGACCAGCCGGTAAAGCAGCGCCAGCGTGACGAAGACAATAAACACCGGCACCATTGGCACATCATCGTAAAAAGCGACATCCCCCGCCGCTGAACCCAGCGTCAGAATGATCAGCACCTCAAACAACGACATCTGCCGTACGCCACGCCGACCGGTGATTTTAAGAAACAGGAAGACCAGGACGAAGGTATACAGACTACGCAGCGCCACTTCGCCTAAAAATTCGGGTGGGACTTTATCAAACGCCATCCTTTGCAGATCGAATGCTTTCATTTTTTTATGCCTTAACAGTCAGTTACTGACAGTAAGCATAGCCCAGTCTTTTATTTTCGCCGGAGATAGCACCCGTCACGCAAAACCCGTATCATTGCGCGCTTTACGTACGATAAAAGTGAACGCCATGACTCAAACGTTTATCCCCGGCAAAGACGCCGCCCTGGAAGATTCCATCGCTCGCTTCCAGCAGAAACTGACCGACCTGGGCTTTAATATCGAAGAAGCCTCCTGGCTTAATCCAGTGCCTCACGTCTGGTCCGTGCATATTCGCGATAAAGACTGTGCACTGTGCTTTACCAACGGTAAAGGCGCGACGAAAAAAGCGGCGCTGGCTTCTGCGCTGGGTGAGTATTTTGAACGTCTGTCGACCAACTACTTCTTCGCCGATTTCTGGCTGGGTGAAACCATCGCTAACGGCCCGTTCGTTCACTATCCCAATGAAAAATGGTTCCCGCTGACCGAAGACGATGAACTGCCGGAAGACATTCTGGATGCGCGTCTGCGTGCGTTCTACGATCCGGAAAATGAACTGACCGCCAGCATGCTGATCGATCTGCAGTCGGGTAATGAAGAGCGTGGGATCTGCGCCCTGCCGTTCACCCGTCAGTCTGATGAACAGACCGTGTACATCCCGATGAACATTGTCGGTAACCTGTATGTCTCTAACGGCATGTCCGCCGGTAATACCCGCAATGAAGCGCGTGTGCAGGGGCTGTCAGAAGTGTTTGAGCGCCACATTAAAAACCGCATCATTGCTGAATCCATCAGTCTGCCTGAAATTCCGGCCGACGTGCTGGCGCGCTATCCGGGCGTGGTGGAATCCATTGCTAAGCTGGAGGCAGAAGGCTTCCCCATCTTTGCGTATGATGGCTCGCTGGGCGGTAAATACCCGGTTATCTGCGTTGTGCTGTTTAACCCGACGAACGGCACCTGCTTCGCCTCCTTCGGCGCGCATCCTGACTTTGGCGTGGCACTGGAGCGTACCGTCACCGAGCTGCTGCAGGGCCGTAGCCTGAAAGATCTCAATGTATTTACTCCACCAACCTTTGACGATGAAGAAGTGGCCGAGCATACCAACCTCGAAACCCACTTCATCGACTCCAGCGGTTTGATCTCCTGGGATATGTTCAAGCAGGACGCAGACTATCCATTCGTCGACTGGAGCTTTGCCGGTACGACCGAAGAAGAGTTCGCTACCCTGATGGCTATCTTCAACGCGGAAGATAAAGAAGTCTACATTGCTGACTACGAACATCTGGGTGTTTACGCCTGCCGTATTCTGGTGCCGGGCATGTCCGATATCTATCCGGCTGAAGATCTGTGGCTGGCGAACAACAGCATGGGTGCGCACCTGCGTGAAACGCTGCTGGCCCTGCCGGGCAGCGAGTGGGAAAAAGAGGATTATCTGAACCTGATCGCCCAGCTGGACGACGAAGGCCATGATGACTTCACGCGCGTACGTGAACTGCTGGGTCTGGCTACCGGTAAAGACAACGGCTGGTATACCCTGCGCATCGGCGAGCTGAAAGCGATGCTGGCGCTGGCTGGCGGCGATCTGGATCAGGCCCTGGCCTGGACCGAGTGGACCATGGAATTCAACCAGTCAGTGTTCTCTGCCGAGCGCACCAACTACTACCGCTGCCTGCAAACCCTCCTGCTTCTTGCGCAGGAAGAGGATCGTGAGCCACTGCAGTACCTGAATGCCTTCGTGCGCATGTACGGTGCCGAGGCGGTAGAAGCCGCCAGCGCGGCCCTGAGCGGCGAAGCGCCATTCTACGGACTGCAGGCGGTAGACAGCGATCTGAAAGCCTTCCCTGCGCATCAGTCGCTGTTGAAGGCCTATGAAAAACTGCAGAAAGCAAAAGCCGCTTATTGGTCAAAATAAGCGCATATAACATTATCAGCAGTAGGCGTATTTAATCGTCTGGGCTATATTACGGGGCAATTTCATTGCCCCGTTTTTTATTTTTTCGGCAATGAACGTTGAATGTAATAATAAAGTTAAATATGGGTAAATATAATAATATTTACCTGGGCTTTACTGTTACTTTTTATGGCAAATACTCCATATTAATTAACTGTTTCAGAGGTGGCCGACCGAAAAAATTCAACTCTTTTCATAACTTTTAAAATTTATTTTTACACGGATAATCAAAAACTTACACCGCAATTGTCGTAAAACCATACACACTGCGGGCCTATAAGCCAGGCGAGATATGATCTATATCAATTTCTCTTCTATAATGCTTTGTTAGTATCTCGTCGCCGACTTAATAAAGAGAGAGTTAGTGTGAAAGCTGACAACCCTTTTGATCTTTTACTCCCTGCTGCGATGGCCAAAGTGGCCGAAGAAGCAGGTGTCTATAAAGCAACGAAACACCCGATGAAGACGTTCTATCTGGCGATCACGGCTGGTGTGTTCATCTCTATCGCGTTCGTCTTCTACATCACTGCCACCACCGGTACTGCCGCGATGCCTTACGGCATGGCCAAACTGATTGGCGGCATTTGCTTCTCACTGGGTCTGATTCTGTGCGTTATCTGCGGCGCCGACCTCTTCACCTCAACGGTGCTGATTGTCGTAGCAAAAGCCAGCGGAAGAATTACCTGGGGTCAACTGGCGCGCAACTGGCTTAACGTCTATGTTGGTAACCTGATTGGCTGTCTGCTCTTTGTTTTGTTGATGTGGCTCTCTGGCGAGTATATGACCGCCAACGGTGGCTGGGGACTAAACGTCCTGCAGACCGCAGACCACAAAATGCACCACACATTTATCGAAGCGGTTGCACTTGGCATCCTCGCGAACCTGATGGTCTGTCTGGCGGTATGGATGAGTTACTCCGGCCGTAGCCTGATGGACAAAGCCATGATTATGGTTCTGCCGGTTGCGATGTTTGTTGCCAGCGGCTTCGAGCACAGTATCGCGAACATGTTTATGATCCCAATGGGTATTGTAATCCGCAACTTTGCGAGCCCGGAGTTCTGGACTGCAGTTGGTTCAACCCCGGAAAGTTTCTCTCACCTGACTATTATGAATTTCATTACTGATAACCTGATCCCTGTCACTATCGGGAACATTATCGGTGGGGGTCTGTTAGTTGGGTTGACATACTGGGTCATTTACCTGCGTGGCGACGATCATCATTGATGGTTATCTCAGGCAGTAAATAAAAAATCCACTTAAGAAGGTAGGTGTTACATGTCCGAGCTTAATGAAAAGTTAGCCACAGCCTGGGAAGGTTTTGCAAAAGGTGACTGGCAGAATGAAGTAAACGTACGTGACTTCATTCAGAAAAACTATACCCCTTATGAAGGTGACGAATCCTTCCTGGCTGGCGCAACTGAAGCGACCACCAAGCTGTGGGACAGCGTAATGGAAGGCGTAAAACTGGAAAACCGCACTCACGCGCCAGTTGATTTTGACACCTCCGTTGCTTCCACCATCACTTCTCACGATGCTGGTTACATCAACAAAGCCCTTGAGAAAATCGTTGGTCTGCAGACTGAAGCACCACTGAAACGTGCGATCATCCCGTTCGGTGGTATCAAAATGGTTGAAGGTTCCTGCAAAGCGTACAACCGCGAGCTGGACCCAATGCTGAAAAAAATCTTCACCGAATACCGTAAAACCCACAACCAGGGTGTATTCGATGTTTACACCAAAGACATTCTGAACTGCCGTAAATCCGGTGTTCTGACTGGTCTGCCAGATGCCTACGGCCGTGGCCGTATCATCGGTGACTACCGTCGCGTTGCGCTGTACGGTATCGACTTCCTGATGAAAGACAAATACGCGCAGTTCGTTTCCCTGCAGTCCGATCTGGAAAACGGCGTAAACCTGGAAGCCACCATCCGTCTGCGTGAAGAGATCGCTGAACAGCACCGTGCGCTGGGTCAGATCAAAGAGATGGCTGCTAAATATGGCTGCGATATCTCTGGTCCTGCAACTAACGCTCAGGAAGCTATCCAGTGGACCTACTTCGGCTACCTGGCCGCGGTTAAGTCTCAGAATGGTGCAGCAATGTCCTTCGGTCGTGTATCCACCTTCCTGGATGCGTACATCGAACGTGACCTGAAAGCAGGTAAAATCACCGAGCAAGACGCTCAGGAAATGATTGACCACCTGGTCATGAAACTGCGTATGGTTCGCTTCCTGCGTACCCCAGAGTATGATGAACTGTTCTCTGGTGACCCAATCTGGGCAACCGAATCTATCGGTGGTATGGGCGTAGATGGCCGTACTCTGGTCACCAAAAACAGCTTCCGCTTCCTGAACACCCTGTACACCATGGGTCCTTCTCCGGAGCCAAACATCACCGTTCTGTGGTCTGAAAAACTGCCTCTGAACTTCAAGAAATTCGCCGCTAAAGTGTCCATCGACACCTCTTCTCTGCAGTATGAGAACGATGACCTGATGCGTCCGGACTTCAACAACGACGACTACGCTATCGCATGCTGCGTAAGCCCAATGGTTGTTGGTAAACAAATGCAGTTCTTCGGTGCGCGTGCAAACCTGGCGAAAACCATGCTGTACGCTATCAACGGCGGCGTTGATGAAAAACTGAAAATGCAGGTTGGTCCTAAGTCTGAACCAATCAAAGGCGATGTGCTGAACTATGACGAAGTCATGGATCGCATGGATCACTTCATGGACTGGCTGGCGAAACAGTACGTTACTGCACTGAACGTTATCCACTACATGCACGACAAGTACAGCTACGAAGCCTCTCTGATGGCGCTGCATGACCGTGACGTTATCCGTACCATGGCGTGTGGTATCGCAGGTCTGTCCGTTGCTGCTGACTCCCTGTCTGCTATCAAATATGCGAAAGTTAAACCAATTCGTGACGAAGACGGTCTGGCTATCGACTTCGAAATCGAAGGCGAATATCCGCAGTTTGGTAACAACGACGCTCGCGTTGATGACATGGCGGTTGACCTGGTTGAACGTTTCATGAAGAAAATTCAGAAACTGACCACTTACCGTAACGCTATCCCGACTCAGTCTGTTCTGACCATCACCTCTAACGTTGTGTATGGTAAGAAAACCGGTAACACCCCAGACGGTCGTCGTGCTGGCGCGCCATTTGGCCCAGGTGCTAACCCAATGCACGGTCGTGACCAGAAAGGTGCGGTTGCCTCTCTGACTTCCGTTGCAAAACTGCCGTTTGCTTACGCGAAAGATGGTATCTCTTACACCTTCTCTATCGTGCCAAACGCGCTGGGTAAAGACGACGAAGTGCGTAAAACCAACCTCGCGGGTCTGATGGATGGTTACTTCCACCACGAAGCGTCCATCGAAGGTGGTCAGCACCTGAACGTGAACGTCATGAACCGTGAAATGCTGCTCGACGCAATGGAACACCCTGAGAAATATCCTCAGCTGACCATCCGTGTATCTGGCTACGCAGTACGCTTTAACTCCCTGACTAAAGAACAGCAGCAGGACGTTATCACCCGTACTTTCACTCAGTCCATGTAACTGGAATTGACTGAAATCACGCGTTAAAAAGCGTACAATAAAGGCTCCACGTCAGTGGGGCCTTTTTCTTCCCCACCCCAGTCTCTTTTGGCCGCTATCTATACTGAATGGATAACAGCCAAAACAGACTCGACATAGCCTTTGAGCTGTGCATCAACACAGGCCCCGGGATGGGCCAAATTCGGAGATATCACCGCAATGTCAATTATTGGTCGCATTCACTCCTTTGAATCCTGTGGCACTGTTGATGGCCCGGGCATCCGTTTTATCACCTTTTTCCAGGGCTGCCTGATGCGCTGCCTGTACTGCCATAACCGTGACACATGGGATACGCACGGCGGCAAAGAAGTGACCGTTGAAGATCTGATGAAAGAGGTGGTGACTTACCGCCACTTTATGAACGCGTCCGGCGGGGGCGTCACCGCATCCGGTGGTGAAGCCATTCTTCAGGCGGAATTTGTGCGCGACTGGTTCCGCGCCTGCCACAAAGAAGGCATACACACCTGCCTCGACACGAACGGGTTTGTGCGCCGCTACGATCCGGTCATTGATGAATTGCTTGAAGTCACCGACCTGGTCATGCTCGATCTCAAACAGATGAATGATGAGATCCACCAGAACCTGGTTGGCGTATCCAACCACCGTACGCTGGAGTTCGCCAAATATATTTCAGCCAAGGGCATCAAAACCTGGATCCGCTATGTCGTGGTTCCAGGCTGGTCTGATGATGATGATTCCGCACATCGCCTGGGCGAATTTACCCGCGATATGGGCAACGTCGAGAAAATTGAGCTTCTGCCCTACCATGAGCTGGGTAAACATAAATGGGTGGCGATGGGTGAAGAATATAAGCTTGATGGCGTTAAGCCGCCGAAGAAAGAAACGATGGAGCGCGTGAAAGGTATTCTGGAACAATACGGACACAAGGTCATGTATTAAAGAAGAGGCCCGGTAAGAACCGGGCCTTTTTGTATTTTATTTAAAGACACCATTAATAATGGAAGTCACAATCGCAGTACTCAGCGCAACCAGGACCAGATCGTCACCGACCACGCGCCATTCATAGCCAGGATAGTTAGGGAGCTGGCCCAGCATGGAGGCTGGCACGGTTTTCTTCGCAATACCTGGAGGCAGTGGTTTGCCGCGCGCGAGGTTTTTAGCGATGCCCGGAGGCAGCGATTCATACCCCGTTAATCCATAGTTCACTGCCAGATGGCGAGCATGATCGAAGCTCACGCGAGCATCGACATCATCGCTGACGCTTTTATTCGATTTACCCGGGTTTTCCAGACCACTTTTTTTATTGCCATGAGTATCGGACATTCCGTTGCCATGATTGCCGGAATTCCCGTTGCCGTGATTACCGCCATTACCTTGTCCGCCACTGTTACCGTGACCACCACCGCCATTTCCGTTTCCAGGGTTAGCCATGACCGGTGCTGTAGCAAACGTTAAAGACAACACTACTGCCAATGCGGTAGTGGTTAAACGACGTGTAGCCATGATTGCTGCCTTTTAGTGTTAGAACTCACCTGAATTATCGCCTGGCGTGATAAACAAACAATGCGTAAAATTCTTATATGTGATGGGGACAAAAAAGCCAGTCAATGACTGGCTTTTAATTCATCAGGCATGCGCCACTGGCGTGGGATGTTCGCCCGCTTTGCGCAGTAGCATTAAGAGATAAATAAACGACACGCTGGCAATCATGATAAACAGCAAATTGTCGGAATAATTCTGCATCAGCATCGCGGTGAATGTCGGCCCCAGCAAACTGCCAATGGTATAGCTTAATAACAGCGCCTGGTTCATCGCCACCAGCTGGTGATGTTCAACTTTTTCACAGGCCCAGGCCATCGCGACCGGATAAAGTGTGAAGCCTGCCGCCCCCAGAATAAACAGCGCTGGCGCCATCGCGGCATTGCTGAGCATGGCAAGGCAACCCATGATCACCACGAAGACCTGAACGCGCAACACCAGCAGACGCCCAAAACGGTCTGCCAGACGGCCAATCGGCCACTGTCCGACGATGCCCGCGCTGACCATTACCGCCATCCAGAAGCCGATCCCGGAATCACTGACGCCCTGATGGTTCAGGTAGAGCGGCATCAGACCATAAAGCGACCCCAGAACAATCCCGGAGATGATGCAGCCGTTCACGCCCAGACGCGCCTGTCGCAGTCTCAGCATCGGCCAGACGTGGGTCGCTTCCTGATGCTCACTGTTCTGATTCACAATGCGTGTAAAGAGCAGCGGCAGGATCGCCGCCAGGACCATGCCTGTTACCCACGGCAGAACGCTCATCAGGTCGGTCGGCAGTTTGCTGACCATTAATTGCCCAAGCACGGTTCCGACGTAATAGACCATCATATACGCTGCCAGCAGACGTCCCCGGTTGCGCGAGGTACCGCTGCACATCAGCGCACTTTCCACCACGACCCAAATCATCGCGCAGCCTACGCCAGCGATAAAGCGCCAGATCATCCAGCTCCAGAAGCCGACCATCAGGCCCAGCCCGGCACATCCGGCAGCGAAAATCAGCGAGGCCAGATAATAGCTGCGGTTAAAGCCAACGCGTTTAATCAGGCTCCCCGTCATCAGGGTGCCCAGCAGGTTCCCCGTGAAAAAGGACGAGCTGACCATACCCACCTGCCAGGTTGGTAAGTTTTCATGGGCAAGCCATAGCGGGACGAGCGTATTCAACACTGCGATCGCCAGGGTCAACAAAAGCAGGCCACAGAGCAACAGGAGCACTGGCCGGGTATAGATGGTCATGGATTAAAAACCGTGAGGAAGTTCAGATTTCGTGCGCATCATGCCACTGGCAAAAACAAAGTCAATCCACCGATTCAGGCGTCACGCACGATATGTGCCATGTCGATTTAAAAAACTCATCCTGCTAATGCAAAGTCTGCTACTGATATTAATTATCTGGTTGTTTTTATTTATTTCAGGGGATTTTTAATACCAAACATCAGTCGAAAAATTTCATGATGGAAAAAAGAAAAGCCGGGCGCTATGTCCCGGCTTTTTATAACGAAAAATCAAATCAGCTGGCGATAGCCATGCCTACCGTCATATGCAGGCCGTAAAACACACCGCGACCGATCAACTCCCCTGCCAGCACCAGCACAAAGGCCACTGACAGTAACGGCAGTGCGGGCTGATAACCTTTAAGCTGAGGGGCAATCCAGCACACCAGCGCAACAGCCAGCAACACCACACGCCAGGCCATCAGAGAACCGTAATCTGGCACCAGGGCTGAGGCCTGCTGAATGGAGCTGTGAATGGTTGCCAGCTCAGCGCCCTGCATCAGCGCAACCATCGTGCTCACCACCAGCGCCAACAGCGAAACGGCGGGAAGCAGACGCATCGCCCAACCGTCCACACCCGCCACGCGCAGCAGCAGGTAGCCCAGCAGCGGCCCACCGATAAACATCGTCAGGAAGAAACTCATTGGCGTCCAGACGCTATACCAGGTGGGAACGGTATCGATGGTGTTATAAACCCGCACCATCATCCACACGAAGACCACGCCCAGCACCATTGTCACGATCAGCCACACGTTGCGCAGCCCCGCAGGAAGCTTTTTCAGGGCTGCCAGCAGCCACCCCAGCCCACCGACGGCAAAGAAGATCGCCCCGCTGGCAATTTCGTTACTCAGTGAGGATGCCCCCACGCGATTGAGAGAGTTGAACGCGCGCATTGGCGAGCCGAGGTGCAGCGTAGAGGCAATAAAACCGATCCCCATCAATACCCACAGACCAAACATACTCAGCACCACGCGCTGCTGCTGTTCAGCTTTCAAATCACCTTTCAGTAACGCCAGCGCGAGCACAATAAAACCACCCGCCACGCACTGCCCAAAGACCGTGAAGATCATCAGCGGCCATTCATGCCATCCACTTCCCATCTCACACCTCCTTCGGGTTTGCCAGATAGCCGGTGGTATCTCCCGTCGGGCGGCTGTTGGCGTTAGGTTTAATCACAATGCTCGGCTTGGTGAAGTGCGCGGACGGCAGTGGCGCGACGGCCGCAAGCTGGCCGTGTTTTTTACGCAGCTCGTCAATCGGGCCGAAGTCCAGCGCGCGCAGCGGACAGGACTCCACGCAAATCGGCTTTTTGCCCTCTGCGACGCGGTCGTGGCAGCCGTCGCACTTGGTCATGTGGCCTTTGGCGGCGTTGTACTGCGGCGCACCGTACGGGCAGGCCATATGGCAGTAGCGGCAGCCGATGCAGACATCCTCATCCACCACCACAAACCCGTCGTCACGCTTGTGCATTGCCCCGCTCGGGCACACTTTGGTGCAGGCCGGGTCTTCACAATGGTTACAGGCAATCGACAGGTAATAGGCAAAGACGTTCTGATGCCAGACGCCGTTATCCTCCTGCCAGTCGCCGCCCGCGTATTCGTAGATCCGGCGGAAGCTGACATCCGGGGTCAGGTCTTTGTAATCCTTGCAGGCCAGCTCGCAGGTTTTGCACCCGGTGCAACGGCTGGAATCAATAAAAAATCCATACTGGGTTGTCATCGGTTACTCCTTACACCTTCTCAACCTGAACAAGGTTTGTGTGGGACGGGTTGCCTTTCGCCAGCGGCGACGGGCGCTGCGTGGTCAGTACGTTAATACTGCCAGCCTGGTCGATGCGGTTTGCATCCGGGCTGTACCACGCGCCTTCCCCCAACGCGACAACACCAGGCATCATGCGGGGCGTCACTTTGGCTTCGATATGCACCTCGCCGCGACCGTTAAAGATACGCACGCGATCGCCATTGCTGATACCTCGCGCTTTCGCATCCATCGGGTTAATCCACATCTCCTGGCGGCAGGCGGCTTTCAGCACATCAACGTTGCCGTAGGTGGAGTGAACGCGCGCTTTGTAGTGGAATCCGGTCAGTTGCAGCGGGAATTTTGCGGTCAGCGGATCGTTATAGTTTTCAAACCCGGGCGTGTAGATCGGCAGGGGATCGATAACATCCCCGTCCGGCAATTCCCAGGTTGCGGCAATGTTTGCCAGCTCTTCGGAGTAAATCTCGATTTTGCCCGATGGCGTGGTCAGCGGATTTGCCTGCGGATCGTCGCGGAAGGCTTTGTACGCCACGTGGTGCCCTTGCGGATCGCGCTGTTTATAGATGCCCTGCTTGCGGAAGGTATCGAAATCCGGCAGGTCAGGGATCGCTTTACGGGAAAGTTCATGCAGATGACGCATCCACTCTTCCTGAGTGCGGCCTTCTGTGAACTGTTGTTCGACGCCAAGACGTTTCGCCAGCTCAGAGGTCATCTCATAGATGGTTTTGCACTCGAAACGCGGTTTGATGGCCCGGTCGGTGAAGATCACGTAGGACATGTTGCCGCAGGAGGCATCCAGCGCGAAATCCATCTGCTCCGAGGCGGTGCAATCCGGCAGCAGAATATCCGCATATTTCGCCGATGAGGTCATGTGGCAGTCGATCACCACAATCATCTCACACTTCTTGTCATCCTGCAGGATTTCGTGGGTGCGGTTGATCTCCGAGTGCTGGTTAATAAGGCAGTTACCGGCGTAGTTCCAGATCATCTTGATCGGCACATCCAGCTTGTCTTTGCCCCGTACGCCATCGCGCAGGGCGGTCATCTCCGGCCCGCGCTCAATGGCGTCGGTCCACATAAACATGGAGATACTGGTCTGAACCGGGTTTTCCAGGGTTGGCATCCGTTCAAACGGCAGCGAATAGGAACCTTCGCGCGCGCCACTATTCCCACCATTAATACCCACGTTACCGGTCAGAATGGAGAGCATCGAAATAGCACGAGTGGCGATTTCGCCATTCGCGTGACGCTGTGGCCCCCAGCCCTGGCTGATATAGGCCGGTTTCGCTGAACCGATTTCACGCGCCAGCTGGACAATACGTTCCGCCGGTATCCCGGTGATTTTTGATGCCCACTCCGGGGTCTTCGCCACGCCGTCACTGCCCTGACCCAGAATATACGCCTTGTAATGCCCGTTGGCAGGCGCACTGGCGGGCAGGGTTTTCTCGTCATAGCCGACGCAGTATTTATCGAGGAATGGCTGATCGACAAGGTCCTCGGTGATCATGACCCACGCCAGCGCACTGACCAGCGCCGCATCGGTACCCGGGCGAATAGGGATCCACTCATCTTCCCGGCCTGCACCCGTATCGGTATAACGCGGATCGATGATGATCATCCGGGCGTTAGATTTGGCGCGAGCCTGCTCAAGGTAATAGGTTACCCCACCGCCGCTCATCCGCGTTTCACCAGGGTTGTTACCGAAAAGCACCACCAGTTTGCTGTTTTCGATATCGGACGGGCTGTTACCGTCTGCCCAGCCACCGTAGGTGTAGTTCAGGCCGGCAGCAATCTGTGCAGAAGAGTAGTCACCGTAGTGATTGAGATAACCGCCGCAGCAGTTCATCAAGCGCGCCACCAGCGTTTTGCCCGGTGGCCAGGAGCGGGTCAGCGTTCCCCCAAGCGTTCCGGTGCCATAGTTCAGATAGATGGATTCGTTACCGTACTCTTTTATCAGACGCTGCATATTGCTGGCGATGATATCGTAAGCTTCATCCCAGCTGATGCGCTCGAACTTCCCTTCCCCGCGCTTACCGACGCGTTTCATCGGGTACTTCAGACGGTCCGGGTTATAAACCCGGCGGCGCATTGAGCGGCCACGCAGACAGGCGCGAACCTGATGCAAGCCGTCGTAGTTATCGTCACCGGTATTGTCGGTTTCGACGTATTTGATCTCGCCATCCACCACATGCATACGTAATGGACAACGGCTACCACAGTTTACGGTACAGGCGCTCCACACCACGTTTTCCGGGGCCGTAGCCGGGGACAACGCATCCGCCGCCGACGCCAGTCGGGTAAAAGGGAGAGTGAAGGCACTGCTGGCAACGGCGAGACCGCCAATTGCCGTGGTTTTCATCAACCCACGGCGAGTGACCTCGGCAGCCATTAACGCTTCAGGCGCTTTGATTTTCATAAAGACTCACTTTGGTTGCTCACAAAGAATAAGGGGCGGAATTAACCGCGATATAGTTTTATATATAACGAGCTAATGCGTTATGCGTGTTTTATGCTGGCTTTCATTCGCAGGAGTATTACTACTTTAGAGGGAGGGGGTATTGCGTCGTATCAAACCGAGGGTATAAAAAAAGCGCCAAAAGGCGCTTTTTTGTTGTAAGGCAAAGAATTAGCCGATGTACTGCTGGCCTTTCATGTATGGGCGCAGTACTTCAGGGATCTCAATACGTCCGTCTGCCTGCTGATAGTTTTCCAGCACGGCAACCAGCGTACGGCCAACAGCCAGACCAGAGCCGTTCAGGGTATGCACCAGACGGGTTTTCTTGTCGGACTTGCTGCGGCAGCGTGCCTGCATACGACGCGCCTGGAAATCCCAGACGTTAGAGCAGGAGGAGATTTCACGGTAGGTGTTCTGCGCGGGTACCCACACTTCCAGATCGAAGGTTTTGCAGGCGCCAAAGCCCATATCACCGGTGCACAGCGCCATACGACGGTACGGCAGACCGAGCAGCTCCAGCACTTTCTCCGCGTGGCCGGTCATCTCTTCCAGCGCGTCCATGGACTCTTCCGGACGAACGATCTGTACCATCTCAACTTTATCGAACTGGTGCATACGGATCAGACCACGCGTGTCACGGCCGTAAGAACCCGCTTCAGAGCGGAAGCACGGAGAGTGCGCCGTCAGTTTGATTGGCAGGTCGTCTTCGTCGATGATCTCATCACGCACGAGGTTGGTCAGCGGCACTTCCGCGGTTGGGATCAGCGCGTAGTTGCTGCTGTCGGCTTCCTCGTCCAGCGGACGGGTATGGAACAGATCGCCGGCAAATTTCGGCAGTTGTCCGGTACCGTACAGAGTATCGTGGTTAACCAGATACGGAACGTAGGTTTCGCTGTAACCGTGCTGCTCAGTGTGCAGATCCAGCATGAACTGTGCCAGCGCACGGTGCAGATGAGCAATCTGACCTTTCATCACCACGAAGCGAGAACCGGTCAGCTTCACGGCTGCCGCAAAGTCCAGGCCCGCGTGCATTTCGCCCAGAGTAACGTGATCGCGAACCTCGAAGTCGAACTCACGAGGCGTACCCCAGCGTTTCACTTCAACGTTGTCGTTTTCGTCTTTACCGACAGGAACGCTGTCGTCAGGAATGTTCGGGATAGCCAGGGCGATATCACGGATTTCGGCCTGAAGAACGTCCAGCTCAGCTTTCGCCTGGTCCAGCTCTTCACCCAGTTTGTTCACTTCCAGGCGTAATGGCTCAATGTCTTCCCCGCGCGCTTTCGCCTGGCCGATGGACTTCGATCGAGAGTTACGCTCTGCCTGCAGATTTTCAGTTTGTACCTGCAGAACTTTACGACGCTCTTCAAGAGCGCGCAGCTTATCTACATCCAGCTTAAAGCCCCGGCGTGCCAGTTTTTCAGCGACTGCGTCTGGCTCATTACGCAGCAGATTGGGATCGAGCATGCTTATCCTGTGCTTATCGAATTAAAATAGGAAAATGTGGCCACAGCCTGCGGCCACAGGGATACAATGCCAACATTACCGCAACGACTGAACTAACGGTAGCGTTTTATAGGGCTATTTTGATCCTGTCCGGCGAGCCAGGCGAGCTTTTCGCCAATCTTGCCTTCAAGACCTCTGTTTGTGGGGTGATAATAGCGGGTTTGTGCCATTTCCTGCGGGAAATACTCCTCCCCGGCCGCGTAAGCGTTGGGTTCATCGTGAGCGTAACGATACTCCTGCCCGTAACCCATCTCTTTCATCAGCTTCGTTGGCGCATTACGCAGATGCACCGGCACATCGTAGTCCGGGCGCTCACGCGCATCCGACATGGCCGCTTTGAATGCGGTATAGATGGCATTACTTTTCGGCGCGCAGGCCAGATAGACAATCGCCTGAGCAATAGCACGCTCACCTTCTGCCGGCCCGACGCGAGTAAAACAATCCCAGGCCGAAAGCGCCACCTGCATGGCGCGCGGATCGGCATTGCCAACATCTTCTGAGGCAATCGCCAGACAGCGACGCGCGACGTACAGCGGATCGCCACCGGCAGTGATAATGCGAGCGTACCAGTAAAGCGCGGCATCCGGCGCGCTGCCGCGTACCGACTTATGCAGCGCCGAGATCAGATCGTAAAAGCGATCGCCTTTGTTATCAAAACGGGCGCTACGCTCACCGGCAATTTCGGTCAAAAGTTCCGGTTTTAATACCCGTTTGCCGGCGTCGTCGACTTCGGCCATATCGGCCATCATTTCCAGGGTATTCAGCGCCCGCCGCGCATCGCCGTTAACCAGTTCCGCAATTGCCCGACGCGTGTCGTCAGGCAGGACAATGTCCTGTCCGCCATAGCCGCGGGCTTTGTCGTCCATCGCCTGGGTGAGAACTTTTTCAATATCCTCGATGGTGAGCG
The DNA here is from genome assembly GCF_023544405.1 of Enterobacter cloacae complex sp. OE43NF. Classification (NCBI taxonomy): domain Bacteria; kingdom Pseudomonadati; phylum Pseudomonadota; class Gammaproteobacteria; order Enterobacterales; family Enterobacteriaceae; genus Enterobacter; species Enterobacter cloacae complex sp. OE43NF. Next base: position 80,734 of record NZ_JAMJFW010000004.1, on the reverse strand, counting down.
ATTTAAGCAGGTAGACGCGCGCCCGGGAAAGCAGTGCCGAGTTGAGTTCAAATGACGGGTTTTCGGTGGTGGCACCTATGAAGAAGATGGTGCCATCTTCGATGTGCGGCAGGAATGCATCCTGCTGACTTTTATTGAAGCGATGGACTTCGTCCACAAAGAGGATGGTTCGTCGCCCGGCGTTACGGTTCTGGCGCGCGCGCTCGATTGCCTCGCGGATCTCCTTCACACCGGATGTGACGGCCGAGATGCGCTCGACGTCCGCGTTAGCGTAGCGGGCGATCACTTCAGCAAGCGTGGTTTTACCGGTACCGGGTGGTCCCCAGAGGATCATCGAGTGCAGATGCCCGGCCTCAATGGCCCGCGGCAACGGCTTACCCGCAGCCAGCAGGTGCTGCTGGCCAATATACTGAGCTAAATTTTCTGGCCGCATACGCGCGGCCAGAGGTTGAAACGCATTATCTGAAAAATCGAGCGACAGGTTGCCCACTCATGCCTCTTACTTACGTTGGTCGTCCACCGTTACGCCCTGCGGCGGGGTAAAGGTAAATTTAGATGCATCGACAGCGCCATTTTGCTGAGATTTGAGCTGATAGCTGCTGCGCTGATCGTCCTGCTCAACGGCGCCGAACTGATTGATGGTACCGTTGGTGCTTACATTGATGGTGAACTGCTTCAGGTTGCCGTTGCTGCCTTTTGGCGTCAGGACAAACTCATCACCGTTCTGCTTAATATTATACTGCTGCCAGTCGCTGGCCTGGTTACGGGCAATCAGCATAAAGGGCGTGTTGCTGGTCGCATCTTTCAGCCAGGTGGCGGTTGCCTGCTCAACAAACGGGTTGAAGAACCACAGGGTTTTGCCGTCAGAGACCAGGATGCTCTCATCCGGCTGAGTCATGTGCCAGTTGAAAAGATTTGGGCGTTTTACCCACAGATCGCCTTGGCCTTCCTGCACCGCATTACCGCTGCCGTCAGTCACTTTTTGCGTAAAGCTGGCGTGGAAGCTGCTCACTTTATCCAGGCGGCTTTTAAGGTCGCTGGCCGCATCAGCCCAGACGCTGCTGGCGACAAAACTGGTGAGTAATGCACAGGCGATTGCGATTTTTTTCATTGTTGTTCCTTAAAATACGTCATCCCGAAATGGGGTTTCCGTTTTCTATTCTGGACCTGCCCGCAGGCAGGTGACAGAAGAAAATGCTTAAATTTGGCTGATTTACCCTTCTTTGCACACGCTGAAGATCAATCAAACGGCGGCGGAGCCAGCACCTCACGGTTACCGTTATGCCCCTGCTCACTGACAATGCCCTGAGCTTCCATCTGCTCAATGATGCGCGCCGCGCGGTTGTAGCCAATACGGAACTGACGCTGAACGCCGGAGATCGACGCTTTGCGTTTTTCGGTAACAAAATTAACCGCCTGGTCGAATAACGGATCCAGCTCTTCGCCGCCGTCAAAGCCACCGCCGCCGCCTTCGCTTTCGCTGTCGGAGGTAATGCCGTCAACGTATTGTGGACGACCGCGCGCTTTCCAGTCCTGCACCACGGCATGCACTTCCTGGTCGCGAACGAATGCGCCGTGAACGCGCACCGGAGAGGTGGAGTTCGGGCCGGAGTAGAGCATATCCCCCATCCCCAGCAGCGATTCAGCACCGCCCTGATCAAGGATGGTACGCGAGTCAATTTTGCTTGATACGGTAAAGGCGATACGGGTCGGAATGTTGGCTTTAATCAGACCCGTAATGACGTCCACAGAAGGACGCTGCGTCGCCAGGACGAGGTGAATACCGGCCGCACGCGCTTTCTGTGCCAGACGGGCAATCAACTCTTCCACTTTCTTACCGACGGTCATCATCAGGTCGGCGAACTCATCCACCAGCACGACGATGTAAGGCAGTTTTTCCAGCACCGGATGTTGGGCATCCATGCTATCGCCCGGTTTCCAGTATGGATCGGGAATTGGACGACCCATCCGCGCCGCCTCGGCGATTTTCTCGTTATAACCGGCAAGGTTACGCACGCCCAGAGCCGACATCAGCTTATAACGGCGCTCCATCTCGTTGACGCTCCAGCGCAGAGCGTTGGCCGCGTCTTTCATGTCGGTCACAACTTCCGTCAGCAGATGCGGGATCCCCTCATAGACCGACAGTTCCAGCATTTTCGGATCGATCATGATGAAACGGACATCTTCCGGCTGCGCTTTGTAGAGCATGCTGAGGATCATGGCGTTCACACCCACCGACTTACCGGAACCGGTTGTACCCGCGACCAGCAGGTGAGGCATTTTCGCCAGATCGGCTACCACCGGCTCACCCGCGATATCTTTACCCAGCACCACGGTCAGTGGTGAAGGGTTGTCGCGGAATTTGGTGTTATCCAGCACTTCACGCAGGTAAACGGTCTGACGTTTTTTGTTCGGCAGCTCAAGACCGACATAAGGTTTACCAGGAATGACTTCAACCACACGAACCGCAACGGTCGACAGAGAACGCGCCAGGTCGCGGGACAGGTTTGAAATACGCGCGGCTTTAACGCCAGGCGCCAGGTTGAGTTCGAAACGGGTAATGACAGGGCCTGGAGAGTAGTTGACCACGTCCGCTTTAATGCGGAAGTCAGCCAGACGCGCTTCTACCAGACGGGCCATTTGCTCCAGCGCGAAGGTGTCGACCGGCTCAACTTCTGCTGGCGGCGGCGTTAACAGATCCAGCGACGGCAGAGGCGTGCTCGGACGTTGCAACGGACGACTATCACCGTTACGCATCAGCAGCGGATGAATGAGACTTTCCTGCGGCTGTGCCTGAGGCTGCTGGAATTGCGGCTGCTGTGGCTGCTGTGGCTGCTGTGGCTGCTGTGGCTGCGCATAAGATTGTGGCGCAGGCTGCTGCGGCTGGGCGTAAGCCTGTGGCGCTGGGGCCGGCTGCTGACGCACCGGCTCGGCTTCCGGCATGACGCTCGGTGTGAACAGCGGTTCGCTCGGACCATCATCCACCAGATCTTTCATCGGTGAGAATTCGAAATCCGACAGCGAGAACGGGTTCGCACCAGCAGGTTGCTCACCTGAATAGCGTTGCTGCTGGGTGGCCGCAAACTGGCGTGCTAATTCTGCCTCTGCTGCATCATCATCGTCCGCCTGAGCAGGATGATCGTGCTGATACTCCTCGCCATAGCGCTGATGCTGCTGTGCGGCGAACTGACGCGCCAGTTCATCCTGCTGCATTTCATCTGCATCATCGTCGTAATCAGATTCACGGGCTTTCTCCTCAGCCATACGCTGAGAAGGCAGTTTAATGCCATAGGATGCCAGCTCGCGGCGGGTTGGCACACGCACACGGTTAGGACGCGGCAACTGCGGGCCAATCCCCTCTTTTACCTGAGGACGTGGTGTTCCACCTGTCGCCAGGCTAAAGACCGGCGCCGCAGCCGAAGCGGCTGCTGTAGCCTGTTTCACGCTCTCTGCCACTGGTGCAACCGCAGGCGTTGGAGTAACCGGCGGTGGGGAGACAGAAGGTGTATTCACAACAGGCTCCTGCACCGGCTCAGGAACAGGCTGATACCATGCTGCCAATTGCTCGCGCTCACGGGCACGGCGCTCTTCAACCTCTTCGAAATAGTACATTGGCGGACGAGACGGTTTGACCTCTTCCACCACCTCAGGTTCTGGTTGAGGCGCGACGTAAGGCTCAGCAGGCGGAACAGGCTCAGGGACATACTCCTGATACGGTTGCGCGACGGGCTGCTCGTCGTACGGGTACCCCTGCGGCTCATGAACGGGCTCAGGCTGATAAGGTTGCTGCCACGGTTCCTGCTGGACCGGCGCATAGCTTTCTGGCTCTGGTGCGATAACCGGCTCTGGCGTATGCACGCCAGGCGCCGTTTGCCACTCTACCTGAGGCTGTTGAATAGCGGACTCGGGAGCGGGAACCGACGCAGACGGCATAACGGCTTCCGCTGGTGCTGCATAAGCCTGCGCCGCCGTGGTCGCGGCTGCCGCGGCGGCAACCGGTGCGGTAACAGAATGACCGTTTAGCAGTGGATCGTATTCATCAAAATCGCCCAGCGTGGCGCGACTGCCAGAGAAAAGCACATCATCAGGATCGACGGCGGCACCGGCTGAACGGTACTCAACATGATCGTCTTCGTCCATGCGTTTACCGGAGAAGAGCGCCGCATCGGTTTTACGGCCCAGCGGGTTGGCAAATTTCTCGGCGACGCGCTGACGGCGTGCCAGTGCTCCACGTAAAATACGTGCACGACGAGATTCACGACGCTGTACGGGCGCATCGTCTTCCTCTTCGTACTCATCTTCATATTCGTCTTCATCAACCCATGTGTCGTCACGACGGGTACGGTTGCTGGCAAAGGTCAGAATAGTGAGGACAAAACTGCCGATCTTCTCGGCAATGCTCACCCACGACCAGCCGGTGAACAGCGTTAATCCTGCCGCCCAGATACACAGCAAGGCCAGGGTACCGCCGCTGCTGTGAAGCATAGGCTGTAACGCAGAGCTCAGCAGGCTACCGATGACCCCGCCAGAGGCGAAATACCAGATGTCATCGGCGTTGATGGCTGCCAGCCCGCAGGAGGTGAGGATCAACGCCAGCGCGCCTATCAGGCGCAGCGAAACCGCGAAATAATCGATGTAGTCGTCGTTCTGACGATGGCGCCAGGCAAACCAGCATCCGCCAATAATAATGACGGGAATGGTATAGGCCATCACACCGAAAATGAAAAACAGGGTGTCCGCAAGCCAGGCACCGGGAACGCCGCCTAAATTATGGATAGGCTCATGCCATGCAGTTTGTGACCAGCTGGGATCTGAGGGGTTGAAACTGAGTAAGGCTGCCATCAGCCAGACGGCAAAAAGGGCAATAACAATCAGCAACGCCTCAAGGAGCCGACGTCCGCTGCTTAGCTTCGATAATGTGACTTCTTTGTCTTCAGTGTATTCCTGGCTCAAGAAAGGCTCTCCAGGTATCAGGCATATCCTGCCTGTTTGCTAAAACGGACAACAGCGCCGGGACACCCCGGCACTGTTGCTGTATGGATTAACAGGAGTGTAATCAAACTACACTGATTTTGCACCTGTTCCGTGTTAGCGCGTCTTAATAACCAGACGATTGCTCTGTTTGACCTCTTCCATCACCACATAGGTACGGGTGTCGTTCACGCCTGGCAGACGCAGCAGGGTTTCACCCAGCAGCTTACGGTAGGCGGACATATCTGGTACGCGGGTTTTCAACAGGTAGTCGAAATCGCCAGAAACCAGATGACACTCTTGAATTTCTTCAAGTTTTTGTACAGCGGCGTTAAATTGCTCAAACACATCCGGTGCACCACGATTCAGAGTAATCTCAACAAATACCAGAAGTGAGGCATCCAGATAATGCGGGTTCAGCAGAGCCGTATAGCCCTGAATAAAACCCTGTCTTTCCAGTCGGCGCACACGCTCAAGGCACGGCGTCGGGGAAAGTCCCACACGTTTTGAAAGCTCGACGTTGGAAATACGCCCATCCTTTTGCAATTCATTAAGAATGTTACGATCGATACGGTCGAGATCTTTGCCAGGGCGCTTCTTGCTATCTACCATTATTATTGTCTCTCTGTATTCCTTCCCTACTCCTGCCTGGACCCTGTGCACATCACTGTTCAGAGCCTGTACCCGTTAGTCATCACATCGCCTGGTTATCTATTAGACGCGATGCGGATTCGGGTTCTGTTGGTAAGAAGACCGTTGCCCGAAGGCAGTCACCGACATCACGTATGGCGTCTGTCCACGCCATGCGTAGATTTCACTGACCCGGTAAAAATGGCATTTACGTGCATGCCTATGCGGCACACGGTTAACGCGGTTTTTTTTCTTCCTTGAATGTTTTCGCAAAAGCGCAGGGGATTGTCAAAGCAAAACATCGATTTTTAGTACAACATGCCGGATATTCATTTCGGTGGGGTATTAATCCTCATTTTATTGCCTTATAAACAAGCGAATTTAAGAAGTAAGCCTGATGTTATAGCGCTCATTTTATCGTCATTGCCTATCGTACAGATTGAGATCAACATTGCTGTGCTCTTTTTTTACGGCAACAAATTCCCTACAATCCAGCCAACTGTCTGCCAACAACAATGGGGATCTCATGGGCACGGCCAAACACAGTAAGCTGCTAATTCTTGGTTCTGGACCTGCGGGATATACCGCGGCGGTCTATGCTGCACGCGCTAACCTGCAACCGGTTTTGATTACCGGTATGGAAAAAGGCGGTCAGCTGACCACCACCACTGAAGTGGAAAACTGGCCAGGCGACCCTAACGACCTGACCGGGCCGCTGCTGATGGAGCGTATGCACGAGCATGCGGCTAAATTCGAAACCGAAATTCTGTTCGATCATATTAACAAGGTCGATTTGCAGAACCGTCCGTTCCGCCTGACGGGCGACAGCGGCGAGTACACCTGCGATGCGCTGATCATCGCAACGGGAGCTTCTGCCCGCTACCTCGGCCTGCCGTCAGAAGAGGCGTTCAAAGGTCGCGGCGTTTCTGCCTGCGCAACCTGCGACGGTTTCTTCTATCGCAACCAGAAAGTCGCGGTCATCGGCGGCGGTAACACTGCCGTAGAAGAGGCGCTCTATCTGGCGAACATCGCTTCTGAAGTGCACCTGATCCACCGTCGCGACACCTTCCGCGCCGAGAAGATCCTGATCAAACGTCTGATGGATAAAGTGGCGAGCGGCAACATTGTGCTGCACACCAACCGTACGCTGGAAGAAGTGACGGGCGATCAGATGGGCGTTGCCGGTCTGCGTATTCGTGATACCCAGAACACCGACAACGTCGAAACGCTGGAAGTGGCGGGCCTGTTTGTGGCTATCGGTCACAGCCCGAACACGGCGATCTTCGAGGGGCAACTTGAGCTGGAAAACGGCTACATCAAAGTGCAGTCCGGTATTCACGGCAACGCGACCCAGACTAGTATCCCGGGTGTGTTCGCTGCTGGTGACGTCATGGACCACATTTACCGTCAGGCGATCACCTCCGCAGGCACCGGTTGCATGGCCGCGCTGGACGCTGAACGCTACCTTGATGGGCTGGCTGAACAAGGTAAATAATCTTTACAAGTCAGTAACAAACGTAAATAAAGGCGGCGATAAGTCGCCTTTATTGTCTCCTCGTTGTAACATTGCGCTGCCCACTTTCTAATAACATCACCTGCAAAGCACGCAATGGAAAAAACCCGTCAACAAGAGTTAACACGCTGGCTAAAACAGCAGAGCGTTCTTTCCCGCCGCTGGCTCATGATTTCCCGTCTTCTGGGACTGATCAGTGGTCTGTTGATTGTTGCCCAGGCATGGCTGCTGGCCCGCATTCTCAATCATATGATCATGGAGAACATTCCGCGTGAAGCGCTTCTGCTGCCCTTCATCGTCCTGATCCTGGTTTTCATTCTGCGCGCCTGGGTCGTCTGGCTGCGCGAACGCGTTGGTTTTCACGCAGGGCAGCATATTCGCTACGAAATTCGCCGACAGGTGCTTGATCGTCTTCAGGAAGCCGGGCCCGCATGGATCCAGGGAAAACCAGCCGGAAGCTGGGCAACGTTAATCCTTGAACAAATTGACGATATGCACGACTACTACGCCCGCTACCTTCCGCAGATGGCGCTGGCCGTCTGCGTCCCGCTGCTGATTGTGATAACCATTTTCCCTGTCAACTGGGTAGCTGCGCTGATCCTGCTGGGTACCGCCCCGCTGATCCCCCTGTTTATGGCGATGGTGGGGATGGGAGCGGCCGATGCGAACCGCCGTAACTTCCTTGCGTTGGGTCGCCTGAGCGGCCATTTCCTTGACCGTCTGCGCGGGATGGAGACGTTACGCATTTTTGGCCGGGGTGAAGCCGAAACGGAAAACATTCGCCTGGCGTCGCAGGATTTCCGTCAGCGCACGATGGAAGTGTTACGTCTGGCATTTCTGTCGTCTGGCGTACTGGAATTCTTTACCTCGCTCTCTATCGCCCTCGTGGCGGTCTATTTTGGTTTCTCGTATCTCGGCGCGCTGGATTTTGGTCATTACGGCACGGCGGTAACGCTGTCGGCCGGTTTCCTGGCGCTTATTCTGGCTCCGGAATTTTTCCAGCCGCTTCGCGATCTTGGCACCTTCTACCATGCCAAAGCGCAGGCCGTTGGCGCGGCTGACAGCCTGAAAACGTTCCTGGAGACGCCGTTGGCGCATCCGGAGCGGGGAGAGGTAACGCTGAACGCCAATGAACCCGTGACCATTGAAGCACGTGATTTCTCTATCCTGTCACCGGAAGGGAAAGTGCTGGCTGGCCCACTGAACTTTACCTTACCCGCCGGGCAACGGGTGGTGCTGGTAGGGACCAGTGGTTCAGGAAAAAGCTCGCTGATCAATGCATTATCCGGTTTTATGGCTTATACCGGCTCACTGCGCATCAACAAAACCGAACTGCGCGATCTCGATCCGGACGCCTGGCGTAAACAGCTCAGTTGGGTGGGGCAAAACCCGCAGCTGCCAGCCCCGACGCTACGGGAAAACGTCCTGCTGGCTCGCCCGGATGCACGTGAAGACGAGTTGCAATCTGTTCTCGACCGCGCCTGGGTCAGCGAGTTTCTGCCGCTGCTTCCGCATGGCGTCGATACCGTTGTCGGCGATCAGTCTGCCGGATTATCCGTGGGCCAGGCGCAGCGCGTGGCGGTCGCCCGCGCGTTGCTTAATCCATGCCAGTTAATGCTGCTGGACGAGCCAGCGGCCAGCCTGGATGCGCACAGTGAACAGCGCGTGATGGCGGCCCTGAACGCCGCCTCGCGGCAGCAAACCACCCTGATGGTCACTCATCAGCTGGAAGGCATTGCCGACTGGGACCAGATCTGGGTCATGGAAAACGGTCGTATTGTTGAGCAAGGCGATTACGCCTCTCTCGTTACCGCGCAGGGCCCCTTCGCTGCCCTGCTGGCGAATCGTCAGGAGGACATCTGATGCGTGCCCTGCTTCCCTATCTCGCGCTCTATAAACGCCACAAATGGATGCTGACGCTGGGCATCGTGTTGGCCATTGTGACCCTGCTTGCCAGCATCGGCCTGCTCACGCTTTCCGGCTGGTTCTTGTCTGCCTCTGCCGTGGCGGGGGTTGCCGGGCTCTACAGCTTCAACTACATGCTTCCGGCGGCGGGCGTCCGCGGCACCGCCATTACCCGTACGGCTGGACGGTACTTCGAGCGACTGGTCAGCCATGACGCGACATTCCGCGTGCTGCAACATCTGCGCATTTACACCTTCAGTAAACTGCTGCCCCTCTCCCCTGCCGGACTGGCGCGTTTTCGTCAGGGGGAATTGCTCAACCGTGTGGTTGCGGATGTCGACACCCTGGATCACCTCTACCTGCGCGTGATTTCCCCGATAGTCGGCGCGTTTGTGGTGATTGTGGTGGTCACGCTGGGTCTGTCGGTGCTGGATGTCGCTGTTGCGCTGACGCTGGGCGGGATCATGCTTTTGACGCTCATTATCCTGCCGCCGCTATTTTACCGCGCGGGTAAATCCACTGGAGAGAACCTGACGCGTCTGCGCGGGGAGTACCGCCAGCAGCTCACCTCCTGGTTACAGGGGCAGGCCGAACTGACGATATTTGGCGCCAGCGAGCGCTACCGTGCGCGAATGGAGAATACAGAACTGAACTGGCATGAAGCCCAGCGCCGTCAGTCTGAGCTTACCGCGTTCTCTCAGGCGCTTATGATGTTAATCGGGGGTGTCGCAGTCATCGCCATGCTCTGGATGGCGTCCGGTGGCGTTGGCAATAACGCACAGCCGGGCCCTCTGATTGCCTTGTTCGTATTCTGTGCTCTGGCGGCCTTTGAAGCGCTGGCGCCGGTGACGGGTGCCTTCCAGCATCTCGGCCAGGTCATCGCCTCCGCCCTGCGCATCACGGAGATTGCGGAGCAGGATCCGGAGGTGAAGTTCACCGCAGAGCAAACGGCCACGCCTGAGCAGGTTGCCCTGACGCTCAATAACGTCACCTTCGCCTATGACAAGCAGGCACAGAATGCGCTGGAAGGCATCAGCCTCGCTGTGGATGCGGGTCAGCGGATTGCGATCCTCGGCCGTACCGGCTGCGGCAAATCCACGCTTTTGCAACTGTTAACGCGAGCCTGGGATCCACAGCAAGGTCAGATTCAGTTTAACGGAACTCCGCTGGCAGACTTCAGCGAACAGGCGCTGCGCAAAACCGTCAGCGTGGTTCCGCAGCGCGTTCATCTCTTCAGCGCCACGCTGCGCGATAACCTGCTGCTGGCTGCATCGGAGGCCACTGATGACGTACTCCGCGCCATGCTGGAGCAGGTCGGGCTGCATAAGCTGCTTGAAGACGATGGCCTGAACAGCTGGCTGGGTGAAGGCGGTCGTCAACTCTCTGGCGGTGAGCTGCGTCGTCTGGCGATTGCGCGCGCGCTGCTGCATGATGCGCCGCTAATGTTGCTCGACGAGCCCACAGAAGGGCTTGATGCGACAACTGAAAGCCAGATCCTTGATTTACTTGCGAATGTTATGGCCGGTAAAACCGTCCTGATGGTGACACACCGCCTGCGTGGACTGGCAAGTTTTGATCGGATAATTGTGATGGACAACGGACACATTATTGAGCAAGGTAGTCACGCAGAGCTGTTGACGAAACAGGGTCGCTACTACCAGTTTAAACAGCGTCTGTAGACTATATTTGTAGCGTCCTCACTCGCGTACTGGAGTTTTGCTGTCATGCGCCTGGTCCAGCTTTCTCGTCATAACATTGCGTTCCCGTCGCCAGAGGGAGCGCTGCGTGAACCCAATGGGCTGCTGGCACTTGGCGGCGATCTCAGCCCTGCCCGGCTCCTGATGGCCTACCAGCGCGGCATATTCCCGTGGTTTTCACCTGGCGACCCTATTTTATGGTGGTCTCCCGATCCGCGCGCCGTGCTCTGGCCCACGCAGTTTCACCTGAGCCGCAGCATGAAGCGTTTCCACGCAAAGTCACCGTATCGGGTCACATTGAATCACGCCTTCGGTCAGGTGATAGAAGGGTGTGCGGAAGACCGTCATGAAGGGACATGGATCACCCGCGATATCATCACTGCCTATCATCAACTTCACGAGCTTGGCTACGCCCACTCCATTGAGGTGTGGGAAGGTGGCGAACTTGTTGGCGGTATGTACGGCGTCGCGCAGGGGACGTTGTTCTGCGGTGAGTCGATGTTCTCCCGGGCGGTAAACGCCTCGAAAACGGCCCTGCTGGTTTTCTGCCAGGAGTTTGCTCAGCGCGGCGGGCAGCTGCTGGATTGTCAGGTTCTGAACGAGCATACCGCCTCTCTCGGTGCTGTTGAAATCTCCCGCCGCCACTACATTGAGCACCTGGATAACTGCCGTCAGGAGAAGCTGCCGCGCGATTTTTGGGTACCGCGGACACTCTTTATGCCCAATGTCTAAATGTTTTCCGCATATTTTTTATGAGGGTGTTATAATTATGCCGCAGAGTAGCTTCTGCCTGTTGCCCCGCCGCCGTTTGGGACCTTCGCTTCAGATAACGTCCTGACGTTTATCCTGTTGTATCCCCTTTACGAATGCGCTTTCCGTTCGGTTGTACCGTGACGCTTGGGCAATGCGCCGAAACTGTTTTGCTGCGTTTTAAACGCGCAATTCTTTACTTAATTGATGAATTTCGGCATTATCTTGCCGGTTCAAAACTTGGTAGTGATACCCCAGAGGATTAGATGGCCAAAGAAGACAATATTGAAATGCAGGGTACCGTACTTGATACGTTGCCTAACACCATGTTTCGCGTAGAGCTGGAAAACGGTCACGTGGTAACTGCGCACATCTCCGGTAAAATGCGCAAAAACTATATCCGCATTTTGACGGGCGACAAAGTGACTGTTGAACTGACCCCGTACGACCTGAGCAAAGGCCGCATTGTCTTCCGTAGTCGCTAATTGTTTTCGCCTGTAATGGCAGATGAATATTTAATAAGGCCGGGAAATTCCCGGCCTTAAATTTATGAAAAACCCTACCCTCTGTTATACAACCGCCTTTCTTGCCGGGTGGCGCTGCGCTTACCCAGCCTACGTCGATGTCAATAAATTACCTAACTCATTGTAGGCCTGTGCAAGCGTAGCGCCGCCAGTTAAGGTCAGAATCTGGCTGACCCTATCTTTCTTTGTGCAGAACATATTCATTTCGCATTACCAGACAAATGACTATACTAGATCATGACAAATGACATATCAGGAGGTCAAAATGAGAACATGGGTTCCTGCGCAGAAGCCTGCTGATAACGCGCTTTGGCGCTATGCAGGTTTACCTGCAAATCGAGGTATGCAACTGATCGAGTTACTCAACCAAGGTCTACCCGTTAGCGTGCTCGACAACATTCATGAATGGACGGCGATGTCAAAAGCAGACATTTTGCGCGTCACCGGTATAAACGAACGCAATGTCGCGCGTCGTAAAAGTGCGGGTCGTACGTTGACCCCCGATGAAAGTGAGCGCGTGGCGCGCTTCGTACGCGTTTTGGATGCTGCCGTTGATTATTTTGGCAGTAAAGATGATGCATGGAACTGGCTGCAATCACCGGTCCGTGGACTCGGAAATGTTGCGCCTGTCGATTTGATTGCAACAGAAACCGGTGCACTGGAAGTGACCGATTTGATTGGTCGCCTGGAACATGGAGTATTCGCATGATTTTTTATCGTCTGGTGACAGGACGATATGCCAGCGAAGCGTGGAGTGGAAGCGGCGCAAACCAGTATGGCGGCCGCTGGAATCACAAAGGACACCCGGCGGTATACGTCTCTACATCCATCTCGCTGGCATCACTTGAAATTCTGGTTCACGTTAAAAAAGATACCGTGTTAAACCAGTACCAGCTTTTCAGCATTGATATCCCAGAAGAGCAAATTGAGTATCTGGATAAAGCATGGCTACCCAAAGACTGGCAGGAGGATCCTGCACCGATGTCGACAATGGATCTGGGAACCGGTTGGCTCCAGTCCAGCAGCGCGCTGGCGCTTATTCTACCGTCCTGCATCATTCCTTATGAAAATAACGCCATACTGAATCCGCTGCATCCCGATTTTCATCAGAGACTGGAAACCGTCCAGCAACTCCCTTTTAGCTTTGATAACCGGCTAGCAGAAAAAACCGCATCCTGAGAACGAATGCGGTTGTCACGTTTCAAAACCAGGGGATCGTGGCTGTAGCGCTTAGCCCGTAGGTGGAAAATACTCCCGTAACGGGTGCGGAGAGCAAATCACCATGACGGATAAACAGCCTGAACGATTGACCCGTAGAGAGACTACGCAAATTTAGCCACGGCAAATCAGTCCTTGCCTCTGCCATCGTCAACATACGCTGCTGCGCTTCCTCTTCAGTTAACCATCCCTTCTTCACCGAACGTCGCATGAGCCGCTGCGCACTACTTTTGACCTGTACCCGGCTGACACAACGCCAGTGATTTACCTCTGGCACATTCTTAATCTCCGTACAGTCGCAGTAATCACTCAGCCCTTTTCTCCAGGCCAGTTGCTCAAGCTCATTGAGTGCCTGCCGGTGGCCATGCAAACGCAGAATAGCGCCAGGTTTTACTGCATACGCAGGGAAACTAATACCAATATCGCCCTGCCCTCTCTGACCCAATGCGCGATGCAGTTTTGCCACCAGCGCGGCCATTAGCATCTCTTCACTGAATTCGGGATCTGGCAACACACGGATCTCAAGATAGTGATCCATAAACAGCTCCTTACTCGCTCTTCTCGCCGAAGACACCACCACGGATCAATACGGCCATCACGTAATGTTGCTGATCCACATCCGGCTTCTGGCCTTTGGTGACCCAATTATCGAGAAGCGTGTAGAAATCCATTTTCTCTTTCGGCTGACGACACGCCACTCCACGGCTGGTGACAGATCCATAGGGTTCAACGGCTATCGCACCAAGTTCGTCCACTTTAGGATGCCAGGTATCGATAGTTCGAATCGCATTACCGATTTTCTGCGAGTGGATGCCAGCGACTTCATCCACCTGATAAAGCAGACGGCTCTTGCTGTTGTTGCTGTCCAGTACTAACTCCTGCGACGGGAAGATCTCCTGCCCTGCGCCAAGCAAAACCTGCGCCTCTACGTTGAGCAGAACAAATCCTTTTCCACTGAGCCCCTTTTCTATTTCCTGAGCGAGTTCTGTGAGGCTCTTGTCACGGGCGGTAAAATCACGCAGCGCATAACTGTACGCATCAAACGTCCACGACTGGCTACCTGTCACTTTCACAACGATTTTTTCTGCACCAACGCGGTTACGCCATAAAAAACGACCATTCGCCAGGTTATTGGCGTAACGACGCGCCAGTTCGGCAAAACCATGTTCATGTATGTAGCCGTCGATAGCCTGCTGGAGTTCTTCCTGATAAGCGCGGTCATTACATACAGAAGGAGTCGATAAGTTTCCCAACACGCGCAGGGTAAATTTAACCTGTAAGGTATCCGCGTCCGCAGGCAGTGCCGCCACATCTACCCGCTGGAGATTGGCTTTCTGGATCTCAGCATCCAGTTTTGCCGGATCGTTGGTGAGCGCGTTTTTTAGACGGTTAGAGATAGTGCCGCGTACTGCTTTTTCCTGAATCCGAATCGGTTGCCAGGTTTCTCCTTCCCAGCATCCTGAATACATCACCGCATCCGAGGTCGCCAGTTTACGTTCAAATGCCAGTACAGATGCCGTTTTAACGGCAGTTGGAGCCTTTGCCATAAATAAGTCCTTTTTAATTTAGAGGTTCAGATGTCACCGGCGCGCTCGCACCCTGACAGTAGTAGCCTGTTTCCGTCGTGCGATAGCGCCAGAAGATGTCTTCTAATGACCGAATCCGGTGCAGACCGCACCACTCGCCCACGCCATATACGGCTTCGGTAAACGCAAACGGTGTTTCTACATCACGCGCATTTGCCACGACGCCGGGTGCGTAGAGTTCAGAGATGCGCTGGTATCCTGTCATTAATGGCACCAGATACCCGGGTTTAGGTTTGGGAACGTAGTGCCACCTGGCCGGATCGCCTTCCTGGATATCGCCCTCGTCCGGCATTTCGGCCTGCATTTTCAGCGAAGCAAAATCGAGCCAGGCATCAAGTAGCGTGGCATCAGGATTGTTTTCAAGAAGTGTTTGATGATGTTCGCCCAGCCAGCTGCTGCGGTCGCGCAGGGCAAAGCCCGGCATCAATTGCCACTGTAATCGGCCCATTTCCCGAACGCTGGCAGGCATCGCCATAACCGAAATATTCCGGATATCGACGATGATTCCCCCCGCCAGTCGAAGCGTCGGGCATATCTGAGACAAAAACTCGGCGAGGTCGCGCTGCCCGTATTCACCGTTTGGGATTTCCCCATGACACTCCAGCAGCAATGAAACCGTCAAATGCATACGCCCCTCTTCATTAAAGGAGGCGGTTTTCGCTTCACGGGTAAGAGGATTGCGGGTCAGGGCGAACTGATAATCGCGGCCAGACGTATGCGCGTGGATCTGGTGTTCGTGGCTCACGACAGCACAGCCATCAATGTGCAGCCCATGCTTTTCTGTCAACCTGCGCGATAAAGCATGAGAAAATCCCATGAAATGGGTGATCGCTGGAAACCCCCAGGTCAGGCCAGCAACCGCGTTGGCGTTTTCAACTCTCACACGGCGAAGCAAAATCAATGAACTCATTTCAGCGCCTCCTGGATAATTTTTCCCATCTCACGGAGGTTGGCCCGTAAGTGCTCGCGGGTTTCCCATTCACGTTTTTCCACAGCGCCTAAATCCGGCATCGACTTGCGCAGACGTGCGTTCAGCCAAAGGGAAAAATCTTCTGCCACAGCGTCCTGCCAGTCGTCTTTTTCTCGCTCAAGACGAAAGGCTTCATCTGTTTTTGTACGCCAGGGATCGAGCCAGAGCTGTTGATGGGGTTTCAGATCGGGACAGTTGCGCGTCCAGTTCTGCGCGGTTTCACGTTGAAAATCAGATGCGATCTCGAACAAGAGATCGATAATCATATTGATGTAGCCATCGCGGGCTTCGCGAATACGAAAATTGGTGTAATCACCCGCTTTCGTCAGTAGGGAAACAAGCAGCTGAATGTGGCTCTTCGCTCGGCGGTCAAATTGCCCACCCCAGGCGAAAACAGAACGTAAACTCGTTGGCGGCTTTTCTGCCCTTTTCCACTGCGGCGGCTGGCAGGAAAGTAGCCAGCTACGTCCGCCACGCACGCTGTTGAGATAGGAAATGTTTTGTGGTTTAGTGCCTCCGAAGTGTATTTCCGCTGAATCCGGGAATAACGTCAGCGGAGTGGGATGCCAGGTTTTCTCGCGCCTGGCTTTCCAGATGGCTTTAACATCGTCTCCAAAACGGAAGGCAATCATTTTCTGATGCAGGGCGTGAACAAGTGAGGTGGCAAACAGCGGGCTTAACAGATGATAATCATCATCAACCGGAAAATAATTCTGTTTCGCCAGCTTGTGCGAAGCGGGTTCACCGGGCGTCAACGCACGGCAAAATCCGGCAATCCATTCGCTCAGTTGACTGGCGTCATCGGTAAAAGTAGCCAACGCTGCGTGGTCGCCACGTTTCAGGCTTGCCAGAAGCGAGTCGCCGCCTTCAACCCGTGTTTGCAGCAGTTTCGCGACATCCAGTGCAGCGGCGTTACCCACCGCATCCGGTTCCAGACCTGACAGCGTCGCTGTGCTGAGATACCCTTCCTTAGCCACTGCCTCGCTGTAGATACTGCTACTTTTTGAATCCCCGTGGGTAAACTTCGCCGCATGGGTCACGAGGTTAATTTGTCCGGCTCGCTTCGCGGCATCCGTCAGCCATGCTTTCGGCTCGTAACGAAGCTCCAGTTCCCGGCGTTCTGCCGCAAGCGTTGCGCTATCAATATCGCTGCGTTTTGCGGCCTCTTTATCAAATGCTTCCAGCTTTGTTTGCCGTCGTTCGGCAATGTACTTAGCGATGAAAGCGCTTAGTGCTTCAACTGACATAATCGCTCCTGATCAATTATCGGTATTCCCTGAACACACCCAACAAAGGGTGATACAACCACTGCTCTGTTTCCTCCTCCCGACTTACTCTCAATGTGATTTCGCCATACCGTCGCGACACCGCGGCCAACTCCATTTGCTTGGTCTCGGCCAGCGCCTGTAATACCTCGGCATAATCAATTGCTATCCACGGCTCTACGCCGTCTGCCATGGATAACGCCTGTTCGCAAAATCCTCCCGCAGGTTTTAACACCCCGTTTTCCTGCATCAGGTAAAACTCTGATTCATCGCCTTCCTCTTCCATACTCAAAAAGAAAGTCTCCTGCGGTGAAGCACGACGAAACGGCGTTCGCCGCTGCAATTCACCGTTCCACGTCAGCGGCAGCCGCCACCACGACGCGGCCACCACATTTGATTTATCGCCGCCGTCCAGCAGCGCGGCGCGCAACCGGGCATGCTCCAGCGTCGCCAGCGCATTGCCGGGCAGATTTTCAACGATGCGCGGTATTGCATTTAGTGTGCGATAGCCCTCTTCACTGAGCAGCTCATGGAGATCGTGATGAGGCAGAAGATGGTGTTCGGTTTCAAATCCTGGCTTACAATAAGCCACCTTTTCTCCACGGAGCGCGCGTACATTGCGTTCCAGAATCACCAGGTTTTCAGTATCCGGAACGATCTGGCGATGGCGCTGAATACGCCCCGCAAACTGTATAAGAGAACGCATCGAACTCGGCTCGATAATTCCCCAGTCGGCATCAAAATCGCGCCCAACCTCCAGAACGGATGTGCCGAGCACGACAAAAAGATGGTGCTGTTCCGGTGACGTCAGCGCCTGCTTAACTTCAGGCAACTGCCAAACCAGCGCCGATTTGTGCCGTGTGAACGCGGCATCAAGGCGTTTTTCAATCGCCGCACGCACCGCCAGCGGGTGCTGGCTGTGGTACACGCAATACTGAATGCGGTAATTGTCCGGAGAAGGTAATGCCATCAGCGCCTGCGCGACGGCAACCAGCGGGTTGATGTTCGCCATCCTCACCAGACCAAATGACACGGTTTTGCCGCCTTTATGTGTGCTGTGATGATGACCGTGCAGCGCGATTGTTTGCTGGTGCAACGTCTGCGCCAGCGCAGAGACAACGTCGGCAGTACAGGACGAGTGAGGCTTCACGACGGCCAGTTTCCCCAGGCGAAGCCTGGGCTGCTTTGGCAGACGTTTAATCCGCTGCCTGACAAATTCGCCATGTGCCTGACGGAATTGAGCATCGTCGGCCACATCCTGCGGCTGCGCGCCATACTCATCAAACCAGGCGCAGCAGATACTCATCGGTCTGTCCGACTGACCGCACGCGGCCTGCCAGACTCTCCGCCCTTCCCGATAGGCTTCAAACAGCGCTTCCGTTAATGCAGGGGGCAGCGTTGCAGAGGAAAGCAGTACGCGGGAGCCGAGCATTCCCGCCCAGTTCACCAGCCGACAAAGGGCATGTAAATCATCAACGTCAAAATCATCAGGCTCATCAAGCACCAGATCGCTGGTCAGCAGGCGCAGCATAGCGGGGATCTGCTTGCCACCGCGCACCCCTTCCGTTGCAGGCATCAGGTGATCGAGGGTTGTCACCAGCACCGGAGCACTGACCAGGCGATTGAGCGCCGGTTCTTTCGCCAGCCACTGCTGAGCGATCCCGCTACTGGTTGTCCCTTCGTAATGCACGTAGTGATGGCTGGAGAAGAACGTTTCGTCGCTGGCACTGCGGGGATCTTCGGCGTCATTCCCCTGATAGAGTTCCTTCACTGCTGCGGCACCGGTCACCACGGCCAGCGTGTCGTCATCCAGCCTCAGGCGCGACTGCAAAGCCTGACCCGTCTGCAGCGTCAGCGTGCGTAACCCCAGCGCCACGCTAAAACGACACCCTGCCTGCTCATCTGCCAGAGCGTACATAATCCGGGCATTGGCAAAGGTTTTACCGCATCCGGTCGAGGCCATATTGATGCCGAAAAAGCCCTGCTCAGCACTCTTCTCGCGCAGAGAAGACGCGACGTCCCACGCCTTGTTTTGCCAGTGAAAACGCTCTTCTTTCGCCCTTTCCCGAAACGTTTTATGCCGGGCGATGGCGGGTAATGAACGTCGCAACGCCGGAAGAGAGCGTCCCATCAACAGCGCATGATGGGCGACACCAACATTGTGCTCATCAAGTTTTTGGTTAAGTTCGGTTCCGTGGTGAGTGTTAGCCCACGCCTGTATGGCATCATCCTGCCATCCGGAATAAGCTGGTTGAGAGGAGTAAACGTGATCGGCCAGCATTAGCGACAGGCGGGCGAGATGGAGGGTGAAGATATTATCCATCGTTCCCGCGTGAAGCAGCGCAGGCAGATTCCGGATACGTTTACCAATCTGTCGGGCCTTCTCGCGCCAGGTTTTACTTCTTAGCGGCGTACCGTAGGGGAATTTCCAGACATTTTTAAAATCACGCTCTTTCCACTGATGTTTTTCGGTAGATTTATGATTAAGCGAGTTCCAGTCTGCGTTCAGCTGTTTCTCAAACCAGCCTTCGCAGTAGATCATCTGAGGACGTGTCGAATATGACTGCGGCAAACGGTGATGCGACAAAATCAGCCATACCACCACTTTAGCCAGAGGCGGGAGCTCCCCCAAAAGGCTGCAGTTCTTGTCTGTGTCCATCTTCAACGCTTTCAACATGGCCTTTTCGTCAGCGGCTTTTAGCTGAGTGAGGGATGCCAGCCACTGTTCATCGGTTTGTTTTCCTACAAACGTCTCGAACAGACGAACCGAGATCCACTCATGACGATACGGCTGGCAAATGTGCTTACTTTCCCCCTTAAGCGTCTGCTGGAAGCACATCCCCGCTTTACCAAAATCATGAAACAGCCCGGCAATCGCTGCCAGCAAGGCGATGCTTTCCGCGCTGTGCCAGCGGTGTTCACTGTCGTTCCGGATAATTTGCAGGGTTGTGCGGTTTGTTGGCACGCGCCCTTGCGCGTTAAAGCGACGCAAATTCCCGACAATCCACAACAGTTCACTTTGACCGTTTTTTTTCAGCCAGTGGCAGGCCACGGCGGTGTTACGACGTGCCGTTTTACGCAGCAGCTTGCGCAGCGTAATGGCGCCTTCCATCGTAATCGTCGTCTGCCACGCCGCATCACCCATACGCTCAGCAAACTGATCGATAATCTGGCAGCTTTGCTCGCGCGCACGTTTGGTACACCGAGAGATAATCAGCACATTCATTTTGCGACGCCCCCCAGCGAGTGCGAGGTTTCCTGCAAGGTGGCAATCATCACATCCAGCGCATCGGACTGCTGAAACGCGTTAATGCAGCGCTGACGAAACTGTTGATTATCCTCACCTTCCATAGCCGTAATAAATGCTTGCGGCATAACGAGGGCATCTTTTATTAAATCGGCAATATCAAAAACCAGCCCACCGCGACGGGTTTTACCGTGCATAACCGCCAGACCATGAGGGATCCCCGTCACCCATGCCGCAACCGCAGCCAGTCCGTATGCCAGATAATTGCCCTGATCGAGAAAACGGTTCGCCATATCTGCACCACCGCCCCGTTTGGCTCGGGTAAAACAGCCATAGCCCACCGTCTGGCTTACCAATTTGTAGAGCGATTTTGTGAGCTGAGCTTCCTGGAGCATCAGCGACGTATGATCCTGCGCGTTTTCCATACCCCGCCTTGCACGCTCCAGAATAGTTTCCAGCGCGTCCCGACCTGGCTGAAAAAACGTTTCTCGCTGCATCCGCAGCCCTGCCCACTGTTTTTCGATTTGCTGTAAACGAATAAACTGAAACTGCTTTGCCGCCAGCAGACGTTTCTCTTCATCAAACCAGAATGAGACCCAGTTTTGTAAATATGCCGTGGGACGATATTCGCTTTGCGGGCTGAGCCATGAGACGTCAATATCCACCTCGTTCGCGGAATAAAGCGGCGTGCCGTCCGTTCCACAAAAACCAACCATCACGCCTGCTCGTGCGAACTCCCGCATTGCCATTTGCGTAACGGATGTTCCCATACCCAGCATCACTGCCGTGGTATTGGCGATGGGAATATTCCAGTAAAACGATTCTTTGCCTTCCTGAGTGACATATTCAACGCGCCCACCATTCACCTGAATACGACATTTTTCCTGGTAATAAATATTGGCGCGCTTAGAATGAAGAATAGTTTTTAAGTCTGTTGGAGTGATGCTGTTGACGGGCATGGCGAGGGCTTTAATTTCAATGTGTTGAATGTGCGGTATGTTATCGAAAATAAGCCACAAGCAAATGTGATGGATATCAAACGAATAGTAATTGCAGTGATAATTAAGCGAAAAATCATTTTTCAATTTGAAATATCATTTTTACGAATAATATATGAGCAGAAATATAATTTGTGCGTGAATATATTTTTTATTTAATCTGAAATAGAGGGTACACGTGTGATGCTATTTAATGTTTAAATAGATAGGGTGAATATTGGTGATGGGGACATGTTTGTGCTGTCTGTGCGGCAGTGAACATCCAGTATTGCACCTTTGATTATGTTTTCTCTTTCTAAGCTGCCTGTACGGCAGTGAGCTTAATACTCAATATGTTATCTACTTGCCTGATTTTCTAAGCTGCCTGTACGGCAGTGAGCATTTGCGCCATACCAATTATCGGAGCACTCATTTTTCTAAGCTGCCTGTACGGCAGTGAGCAATCAGCGACATTTTACTTGAAAACGAACTTAATTTCTAAGCTGCCTGTACGGCAGTGAGCGCTCGTTTGAATATGGCGACGACAGCATTACCTTTTCTAAGCTGCCTGTACGGCAGTGAGCAAGCAGTTCTTTCCGAAGACGCTTGACGGCCATTTCTAAGCTGCCTGTACGGCAGTGAACGATGCAAATGTATATCGCGCCCATGCGCTATGTTTCTAAGCTGCCTGTACGGCAGTGAACTATGCGATTAAGCCGACCTGCTGGCCGAATCTTTTCTAAGCTGCCTGTACGGCAGTGAACAAGACAATCGATATGAGTTTGCTCCCGCCACCTTTCTAAGCTGCCTGTACGGCAGTGAACATAAACGCATCACCAATACCGAAGGCGGCAGCTTTCTAAGCTGCCTGTACGGCAGTGAACTGCGAGCGTCTTAGCGCTCTGAGCGCCCTGAATTTCTAAGCTGCCTGTACGGCAGTGAACTGAAAGGAAACAACGCCATCTTATTGTTAGAAAAGAAAATAATCAACTTTTACGCATAAAACCCTTTTTTCAGAAACGTAAATCCGCACCATATAAATCAATGAGTTACGTACACATCAAAAAAAAGGGTTAAACCATTGGCATCAGAGGATCTTTCTCGATTCCTCAGCTCGCACTCAGGAAATAATGAGCATTAACTTTTCTGAAGGTTGAGGTGCAAAGACATCTGCCGCCATTGAATGCGTAATGTCATGAAGCAGTCCCGTCAGGTGTGGCAATATATCGCGGTCAACATGCGACACCAGCAGCACATGGTTTAACGCCCGGCAGTAGTCGCATTTCGTTTCGGTATCCTCCAGCAACCACTCTTTTTGTCGCGGTTGCTCCGCGTCGTCCTCAAATTCCACTACCTGAAAATCACGCATTGATTCTGTGAGGCCGGTTTTCACTTCTTCCAGCCAGGCTCCGAGACAGCGGCATACGGGCTGCGTTTGTGGGAGGGATTTGCAATCGAGGAGGATTTCGGTGAGCAGTGTGCAGCGTTTGGCGAGGGTTGGGAGATCGGGGCTGAGGGAGAGTTCACTGTATAAATGGGCGAAATTGTTTTCTGTATTCATTGGGTAATTCCTTCACACACTTTGAATTTACCACCGCAGGAAACGCCAATTCGCTGGCGGCGGACGAAAAGGAATTGGCGTACCAGTGTGTGTGCTACTGGCGCTTCAAAAGAAGCTTCCGATTCGCCCGCCAGATGCAGATTATACCCCTTTCCATAGGGCGAACGAAGCCTGCAGCATCACTGCTGCTCACACACTTTCAGGACGCCAATCCTGACACCTGATTTTGCAGGTGCGCCGCCATTTTATTACTGTGGATTTATCCAGCAACTGACTTCGAAAGAATCTGGAAAGCGCCTCGCAAAATTCCTCTGCAGGCTGTTGCCCTCACCCCGCCCCTCTCCCACCGGGAGAGGGAGAAAAGCAGGCATAAAAAAACCGGGCTATTGCCCGGTTTTTAGACCTACGTAAGAAGTCAGTGAGCCGCTTCCGGCTTGTGCTTCGCCGCACTCTGGAAATCGTACGTCAGTTCGTTCTTCGCCTGATCCAGTGCCACTGTCACCTGGCCGCCGTCCACCAGCGAGCCAAACAGCAGTTCGTTCGCCAGCGGTTTCTTCAGGTTGTCCTGAATCACACGCGCCATCGGACGGGCACCCATTGCACGGTCGTAGCCTTTCTCAGCCAGCCAGTTGCGGGCCTCCTGGCTCACTTCCAGCGACACGCCTTTCTGATCAAGCTGAACCTGCAGCTCGACGATGAACTTGTCCACCACCTGATGGATCACCTCGGTAGACAGGTGATCGAACCAGATAATGTTGTCCAGACGGTTGCGGAACTCCGGCGTGAAGATCTTCTTGATCTCCTCCATCGCATCGGTGCTGTTATCCTGGTGGATCAGGCCGATGGATTTACGCTCGGTTTCACGGACACCGGCGTTGGTGGTCATCACCAGCACCACGTTACGGAAGTCCGCCTTGCGCCCGTTGTTGTCGGTCAGCGTCCCGTTGTCCATCACCTGCAGCAGGATGTTGAACACGTCCGGGTGCGCTTTCTCGATTTCATCGAGCAGCAGTACCGCATGTGGATGCTTGATCACCGCGTCGGTGAGCAGACCGCCCTGGTCAAAGCCCACGTATCCCGGAGGCGCACCAATCAAGCGGCTGACGGTGTGACGCTCCATATACTCGGACATATCAAAGCGCAGCAGTTCAATGCCCAGCGCTTTGGAGAGCTGCACCGTTACTTCGGTTTTCCCGACACCGGTTGGACCGGCGAAC
This sequence comes from Enterobacter cloacae complex sp. OE43NF, assembly GCF_023544405.1. Taxonomy (NCBI): domain Bacteria; kingdom Pseudomonadati; phylum Pseudomonadota; class Gammaproteobacteria; order Enterobacterales; family Enterobacteriaceae; genus Enterobacter; species Enterobacter cloacae complex sp. OE43NF. Next base: position 56,703 of record NZ_JAMJFW010000004.1, on the reverse strand, counting down.
AGGAACGAACCGACAGGCTTATGCTCATGCCCAAGTCCGGCACGGGCCATCTTGATCGCTTCGGTTAAGGCCTCAATGGCTTTATCCTGACCAAAGACCAGCATCTTCAGACGATTGCCAAGGGTACGCAGCGTGTCGCGATCGCTCTGAGAAACGCTCTTCTCAGGAATGCGCGCGATACGAGCCACTACGGACTCAATATCCGCCACGTTGACGGTTTTCTTACGCTTGCTGGCTGGCATCAGACGCGCACGCGCCCCTGCCTCGTCAATCACGTCAATCGCCTTATCCGGCAAATGGCGATCGTTGATGTATTTCACCGCCAGCTCCACCGCAGCACGCACCGCTTTCGCGGTGTAACGCACGTCGTGGTGCGCTTCATACTTCGGTTTCAGGCCGTTGATGATCTGCACCGTTTCCTCGACGGACGGTTCAGTGACATCGATTTTCTGGAAGCGACGTGCCAGGGCACGATCCTTCTCAAAGATGTTGCTGAACTCCTGGTAAGTGGTCGAGCCAATCACACGGATCTTGCCGCTGGAGAGCAGCGGTTTGATCAGGTTAGCGGCGTCCACCTGCCCACCCGAAGCGGCACCCGCACCGATGATGGTATGAATTTCATCGATAAACAGGATGCTGTTGGTATCCTGCTCCAGCTGTTTTAACAGCGCCTTGAAGCGTTTTTCAAAATCACCACGGTATTTGGTGCCCGCCAGCAAAGAGCCGATATCCAGCGAGTAGATGGTGCAATCGGCAATTACTTCCGGTACGTCGCCCTGCACAATGCGCCAGGCGAGACCTTCGGCAATCGCGGTTTTACCCACGCCCGATTCCCCCACCAGCAGCGGGTTATTTTTGCGGCGACGGCACAGCACCTGAATCGCGCGCTCCAGCTCTTTATCGCGACCAATCAGCGGGTCGATACCGCCAACGCGAGCAAGCTGATTAAGGTTGGTGGTGAAGTTTTCCATACGATCCTCCCCGCCTGCTTGCTCTTCATTGTTATTGACCTGATTGCTGGGATCCGATGCCTGGTTAGGCTCGTCTTTGCGCGTGCCGTGGGAAATAAAGTTAACCACATCGAGTCGGCTGACTTCGTGTTTGCGCAGCAGGTAGGCAGCCTGTGACTCCTGCTCGCTGAAGATGGCGACCAGGACGTTTGCGCCCGTCACTTCGCTACGTCCGGAAGACTGGACGTGGAATACCGCGCGCTGCAGCACACGCTGAAAGCTGAGCGTCGGCTGTGTGTCGCGCTCTTCTTCACTGGCTGGCAGCACCGGTGTCGTTTGTTCGATGAAGGCTTCGAGTTCCTGACGTAGCGCCACCAGATCCACGGAGCAGGCTTCCAGCGCTTCGCGGGCAGATGGGTTGCTAAGCAGTGCGAGCAGTAAATGCTCGACGGTCATAAACTCATGTCGGTGCTCACGCGCTCTGGCGAAAGCCATATTTAAACTGAGTTCCAGTTCTTGATTGAGCATAGGCACCTCCCCCAATTTTATGCCTTATCAGGCCTTTTCCAGCGTACACAGCAACGGATGCTCGTTCTCCCTCGCATAGTCGTTCACCATCGCCACTTTGGTTTCTGCCACCTCGGCGGTAAAGATGCCGCAGATAGCTTTGCCACGATAATGAACGGTAAGCATCAGTTGCGTTGCACGTTCTACATCATAAGAAAAGAACTTTTGTAGCACGTCAATAACAAATTCCATCGGCGTGTAATCATCGTTCATTAACATAACTTTATACATAGATGGCGGTTTTAGCGCGTCACGCACTTTGTCTTCCGCCAGCTGGTCAAAATCCAGCCAGTCGTTGGTCTTACCCATTTTGCATAACCACTTTGAATCTACCTCAGATGTTAGATAACAATCATCTATTACTGTCATCCGCGATGTCTGTCACAAACTGTTGCAATAGCGTTAACTGCTTCAAACTTTGGTTGATTATTGTCCCATCTCCAGCGCCAAACGCTTGACGATGTCTTTCGATTCTCTAAATTGTACAAGCGTGAGATGGCGAGGTTTTGAACAGCCCCCACTCCACCACCGGTTCATTCCATCTTAACTTATAAGATTTACGAAGGATGTCGAAGCATGGAAATGGGTACTGTTAAGTGGTTCAACAACGCCAAAGGGTTTGGCTTCATCTGCCCCGAAGGCGGCGGCGAGGATATATTCGCTCACTATTCCACCATTCAGATGGATGGTTACAGAACGCTCAAAGCCGGGCAGTCCGTCCGGTTCGATGTACATCAGGGACCCAAAGGCAATCACGCAAGCCTTATCGTACCGATTGAAGCAGAAACGGTTGCTTAGCTCTCTGTTTTATTGTGTACATCCCGCAGTCAAAATGCCAGCCCGATCGGCTGGCATTTTTATTTTCGGGTTATTCCCGAGCCAGCGCATCCACCGGATCCAGCCGCGCCGCGTTGCGGGCCGGCAGCCAGCCAAACAAGATGCCGGTAAAGGTCGAGCATAAAAATGCGGTAAGAATGGCCACCGGTGAAAACCCAATCTCCCAGCCGGGTAAGAAAATCTGCAGGGCAAAAGCGATCATCATCGACAGCGCAATCCCCATGGCGCCGCCCACCAGACACACCAGCACCGCTTCAATCAAAAATTGCTGCAGCACGTCGCTGGCTCTGGCCCCGACCGCCATGCGAATACCAATTTCCCGGGTACGTTCCGTCACCGAGACCAGCATGATATTCATTACCCCGATACCGCCAACGACCAGCGAAATCACCGCCACCAGCGTGAGGAACAGCTGAAGAGTACGTGTGGTCTTTTCCGCCGTTTTCAAGAGGCCGTCCATATTCCAGGTGAAGAAATCCTTCTTCCCGTGACGCAGGGTTAACAGCCGCTCAAGCTGCTGTTCGGCCAGCGCGCTGTCATAACCCTCCTTCACGCGCACGGTGATGGAGTTCAGCCATGACTGCCCCATAATCCGCCCGGAAATGGTGCTGTACGGTAGCCAGACCCGCAGGATCTTGCTGCTGCCAAACATGGACTGCTTCTCTTCCGCCACGCCAATCACGGTGGCTGGCATGTTCCCTACGAGGATCACTTCGCCCACGACGTTGGTTTTATTGGGGAAGAGCTGTCTGCGCGAGTTCGCATCCAGTACCACCACCTGCGCCCTGCCCGCCAGCTGTTCGGCGTTGAAGGTCGCCCCTTCGCTGAAGGTCATGCCGTAGACGTTGAAATAATCTCCGCTGACGCCATTTGCGCTGGCAGCAACGTCCACGTTACCCACGCGCAGGCGAAGGTTTTGCGACACGGCAGGCGTCGCCGAATTGACCCACGGCTGTTTCTGAATGGCCGCCAGGTCGTCGTATTTCAACGCCTGCTGATACTGCGGTTCGTCATCACCAAAGTCTTTCCCGGGATAGACGTCAATGGTGTTGGTCCCGATAGCGCGAATATCCGCCAGCACCAGCTGTTTGGCTGCATCGCCCACCACCACAATCGACACCACCGATGCAATACCGATGATGATCCCAAGCATGGTCAGCAGGGTGCGCATTTTATTGGCCGCCATCGCCAGCCAGGCCATGGTCAGCGCCTCGCGAAAGCCGCTGGAAAACTGTCCCCAGCCGGTTGCAGCAGGCAAGGCTTCTTTTGGCGCGTCCGCTCTGGACGCACGCGGCGGCGGGTTGCTCACCAGCTCGCCGTCGTGGATCTCGATAATGCGTTCAGCCTGCGCCGCCACCTGCGGATCGTGAGTCACGATAATGACCGTGTGCCCCTGATCGCGAAGCTGATGGAGGATCGCCATCACCTCTTCACCGGAATGGCTGTCGAGCGCTCCGGTGGGTTCATCGGCCAGGATCACCTGCCCGCCGTTCATCAGCGCACGGGCAATACTCACGCGCTGCTGCTGACCGCCAGAAAGCTGTGAGGGCTGATACTCTACCCGCTCCGCCAGGCCAAGACGCGTTAACAGCGCCTGCGCCCGCGCAAGGCGTTTCTTGCGCTCCACACCTGCATAGACCGCCGGGACCTCCACGTTCTGCGCCGCACTCAGGTGAGAGAGCAGATGGTAACGCTGAAAGATAAAGCCGAAGTGTTCCCGACGCAGCTTTGCCAGCGCGTCGCCGTCCAGAGTGGAAACGTCCGTTCCGGCCACGCGGTAGGTGCCACTGGTCGGTTTATCCAGACAGCCAAGAATGTTCATCAGCGTCGATTTACCGGACCCCGACGCGCCGACAATCGCCACCATCTCGCCCGCTTCCACGCGCAGGGAGATGCCCTTCAGCACCTCCACCGGACCATCGCCCGACGGATAGCTGCGACGAATATCAGTCAGCTCAAGCAACGCCGTCATTTCGCCGCTCCGGGCAGGGTTTCGCTGGTGACTACCTCGTCACCCTCTTCCAGCCCTTTCACCACCACCACGTCAGTATCGTTGCGTGCGCCAATCACCACTTCACGCTCGCGCGTCTCGCCGTTGCGTAACACCTTCACCTTATAGCGGTTATCCCCGGCGGATTCCCCCAGCGCAGAGAGCGGAACGGTCAGCACGTTTTTGACGCCGGTCAGCTGAATATGGACCTGCGCGGTCATATCCAGACGCAGCACGCCCTGCGGGTTGGGGACTTCAAAACGGGCATAGTAGAAGATCGCATCGTTCACTTTTTCCGGCGTAGGCAGAATGTCCTTCAGCACGCCTTCATAGCGCGTCTGCGGATCGCCCAGTACGGTAAACCAGGCGTTCTGCCCCGGCTTAAGATGGATAACATCCGCCTCGGAAACCTGCGCTTTCACTAGCATAGTGCTCATGTCCGCCAGCGTCAGAATGTTCGGCGCCTGTTGGGCGGCAATCACCGTCTGACCCTGAAGCGTGGTGATCTGGGTCACTTCCCCGGCCATGGGCGCCATAATCTTCGTATAATCGAGGTTGGTTTTCGCCGTATCCAGCGAGGCCTGGTTGCGCTTGATTTGCGCGTCAATGGTGCCAATCTGCGCCTGTTTCACCGCCAGTTCGGTGGCGGCCGTGTCGAGATCCTGTTTCGAGATCGCCTGCGTTTTGGCCAGCGCCTGCTGACGCGTCAGGGTCACCTGGGCAAGATTACGCTCCGCCAGCGCCTGCGCACGCTGCGCGCGCAGCTCCATCAGCGTGGCTTCCACTTCCCGGATCTGGTTTTCAGCCTGTTCCGGGTCGATAACGCCGAGCAGCTGCCCCTTTTTCACCTTATCGCCAATCTCAACGGACAGCGTTTTTAACTGCCCGCTAACCTGTGCGCCCACGTCAACCTTGCGCAGCGCATCAAGTTTGCCGGTCGCCAGCACGTTTTGCTGCAATTCACCCGGACGGACGATCAGCGTTTGATACTGCGGAACCGGCGCGTTGAGCACTTGCCATAACCAGTATCCGGCCGCTATCACCACTATCGCCAGCAGCAGAAACCACTTTCTGCGTTTTCCCTTAAGGTTCATAAATATTCCAAATAATTATTCTGGCTTACATCAACGTCGATTTTATCTAAACCACTCCTCAACGAAACCCCTGAATTCAGGAAATGCCTGGATTTGTTGACACAACGTTGACAAAGGGCCTGCTGAAATAACGCCATTCCATAAGAAGCAGGATCTCACATGTCTTCCATCGTCGATACACCGTATTCCACTCTGTCGCAGCCTAAATCCGGCTGGCAGCTGTTTAAAAGCCTGGTCACTGGCACCATTACGCCGGGCCTGGCATGGCAAAATCCCGCCTATCGACGTAAGTTTGCGCTTCGCACGCTGGCCACGCCGCTCAGCACCGCACGTCTGCTCTCAAGCCTGGCAAAGCAGCCCCGTTTGATGCAAATGCTGCAGGTCCAGCCTGGCCTGCCCTGTCGCCTGCATCGCCCTTGGCTGACCGTGAATATGGATCGCCCGCATGCGCTGGAAGCCCTGAACTGGCACTACCAGACCATGAGTCACCACCTGCCGGCCGCGCTGCTCAAAGGCTATCTTTCTAAGCAGGGCGTGACGCTCCTGACCTTAACCGGTAAGGATGAACAGCAGTTTACCGTTCGGTTGTGCGCCGATGCGTTCCTGGATAAAGAGGGAGAAGCTACCCTCTTTTTCAGTGACCATCAGGATACCGTGCTGGCGGAAATAACGTTTACGCTGTGCCCGTTTGAAGGCAAAAGCACACTCTTTATCGGCGGTCTGCAGGGGGCGAAAGCCCACGTTCCGCATGAGCTGATCCAGAAGGCAACCAAGGCGTGCCATGGCCTTTTCCCGAAACGACTGCTGGTTGAAGCTGTCATGACGCTCGGCAGCGCCTTTCCGGTGGAGCAGATTGTAGCGGTGAGTAATGCCACCCACATCTATCGCAGCTGGCGATATCGCAAGAAAAAAGAGGGGAAACTGCTGGCGGATTACGACAGCTTCTGGATCTCCCTCGGCGGACACAAACAGGATAACGGTAACTTTGAACTGCCGCTTGCCATGCCGCGTAAGTCCATGGAAGAGATTGCCAGTAAAAAACGCGCGGAATATCGCCGCCGCTATGAGCTGCTGGATAGCCTGACGGAGCAGGTCACCCAGGCAACCCGACGTTAATCGGCTTTCCCGCGTGCCAGCCACAGGACGCGGGAGAACATTTTACGCAGCAGAGTAGGCACCGATTCGATCCCTCTCCGCCCTGCTTCTGTTGCCACTTCAATGGCTAAATCCGGTTTTGAAGAGCGGTGGATCGCTTTGGCGATCACGCGCCGCATGTTCATCGGCACATCGACCGGCACCATCGCTATCCTGTGGAACACGTCATCGAACCCCTGGCGGTACATAAAGTGCTCCATGTCCATGGCAGGCAGCATGGTTAAATGATCCCGCTCTTCTTCTCGCTCATCGTTCAACAGGCTGCGCACGGTGGATGCGTATTTTTTACCCGCCTCATCGCCGTCGACCAGCACGTGCCATTCTATGCCCATCCGCCGGGCGAATTTGATCAGCGGCTTTAACCCTGACTGCGCAAACTCGATGACCTTAATCCCCTCCGCATCAAAATGGTGGCCGCACTGGCGCGCCAGCTCGTTGATGACCCAGGTCTCGGTTTCCCCCTCCACCAGAAGCCAGCAGCGGGCAAAAAGCGACGAGGCGCGATTAAAGCGGATATGAAACGCAATACGGCGACCATCCTCGGCATTCATCCCTCCCGGCCCCAGCCGGTAAGCAGAAACGCGCGATGATTCACGCACCAGGCGGCAAACATACTCGACCGGCGTCAGCGACAACAACTCGCCGGAATTGGTGGTGGTAATGCGCTGAAGCGGCAGCAGATTCAACAGGTGCCAGGCAACGGAGAGCATGATGGGGTGCAGACGTGTTTCCGGATCTTCCACCAGCAGCAGCGGACGCGCATCGCGATCCAGACGAACGGTTCCCTTGGCCTGCAGAAGAGTGGAAAACAGCCCCAGCAAAATCACCCGATGAGTGCGTCCGCCGGGCCGGTCGATCATCCGGTTAATGATATCGAGATAGCGCCAGCTTCGTTGCTCATCATGGGATCGACGGCGCATCAGACGATGGCGCGACTGCGAGGTCCCCTGCTCGGAAAAATAGTGCTCCAGCAGTTGCACCATGGCAGAGAGCCCCTGGCGGATTTGCCCATCGGTGAGATTTTGCGGACGCGAAACCAGCTCGCGTGCCAGGAAATCAAGCTCGCGGGCGGTGACTTCTACTTCCGGCATATGCGGCACGGTACCGTTACGGATACGCCGCATAAAACGCGCATCGCGCAAGCGTAGCACCGGCATCAAACGAATCAGATGCCGGGCCAGCTCGTCGATATTGTCCAGCGGTATGGGGTTGCCTTTCTGGTCGAGAAATTCACGCAGGGTCAGCACCCCTTCATTCTCTGACATCTCGCCTTCCAGACGATAAAAAATACGGTGGAAGCCATCGTCGCTCTGAACCCAGCACGGTGACATCGGGCGGAAGCGACGCACCCGGTGACGCCCCGGCTCGGATTCGCGGAACGTCAGAATGATATGGAGATGCTTCTCACGGCCGTTGACATCGCCGGGCGGAAACCAGAAATCATCATGAACGAAGTGATACAAATCGCCCTCGGGCGAAAGCAGCAGCGTCAGCGCGTCCAGCAGACTGGACTTACCCCAGGCGTTCTCGCCGATGAGGACGTTATTCTGCTCCAGCTGGAGTGACAGACGGTTTATACCGCGAAACCCGACAATTTCCACACGTTCGAGAAGCATACATCCCCCGAGAAATGATCACTTTTTCCTTTAAGTTATCAGCAGTATAGCGGCAGGATGCCGCGCAGAACACTGTCAGGCCTCCTGATTATTTTGTCTCAGCACGAAAAATTCAGAATTTACGTGCAAGGTTTCATTTGAAATAGTCTCAATAGCACCACAAACTATCGCCCGCAAATTGGACTATGATCTATTCACCTCCAGTTTGAACAAGGATTGACATCACATTGCCTTAAATCAAATTATCCGAATTTATTTAAGTGGCGAAGGGGTGTTGTTGGTTTCTAAAATAATGGCTCTTTGAGTCGTCATCCCTTTATGGCGATATATCCCGCGCGCGGGAAAGCGTGCGGTAGTTAATTGAGGTGGTTATGTTCAGAAAATTAGCAGCAGAATGCTTTGGTACATTCTGGCTGGTGTTTGGTGGCTGCGGTAGTGCCGTTCTGGCAGCAGCATTTCCGGAACTCGGCATTGGTTTTGTCGGCGTCGCGCTGGCATTTGGTTTAACGGTATTAACCATGGCCTTCGCCGTGGGACATATTTCCGGTGGTCATTTTAACCCGGCCGTGACATTAGGCTTATGGGCTGGTGGTCGCTTCCCGGCTAAAGAGGTCATTGGCTATATTGTCGCTCAGGTTGTGGGCGGTATTATTGCTGCCGCGGTGCTGTACGTGATTGCCAGCGGTAAAGCCGGCTTTGACGCCGCAGCCAGCGGTTTTGCTTCCAACGGCTTCGGTGAGCACTCGCCTGGCGGCTACTCTATGCTCTCTGCCATTGTGATTGAAATTGTACTGACCGCCGGCTTCCTGCTGGTGATCCACGGCGCGACCGACAAATACGCCCCTGCGGGCTTCGCGCCTATCGCCATTGGTCTGGCACTGACGCTTATTCACCTGATCTCCATTCCGGTGACCAACACCTCGGTGAACCCGGCGCGCAGCACCGCCGTCGCCATCTTCCAGGGCGGTTGGGCACTTGAGCAGCTGTGGCTGTTCTGGGTAATGCCGATCGTCGGCGGTATTCTGGGCGGCGTGCTGTATCGCACCCTGCTGGAAAAACGCGATTAATCTTTCCCTCCCTCTCCCTGTGGGAGAGGGCCAGTGTGAGGGCAACAGGCCGGGTAAGGCGCAGCCGCCACCCGGCTTTCTTTTGCCGCTTTACTGAACAGCCTTTATTGGGTAGTGTCTCTGGCGCTCAACAGCTACTCACAAGGACCGGTTGTTCATGTTCTCAGGACTCCTCATTATTCTGCTGCCCCTGATTGTGGGCTATCTTATCCCGCTGCATCAGGCATCGGCATTACGGCTTATCAACCGTTTTCTCAGCTGGATTGTTTACGTCATTCTGTTCTTTATGGGGATTAGCCTGGCCTTTCTGGATAACCTGGCGACCAATCTGCTTTCCATCCTGCATTATTCTGCGGTCACAGTTGTGGTTATTTTGCTCTGCAATATCGCCGCCTTATTCTGGCTTGAGCGCACTATTCCGTGGAAAAATCATCACCATCAGGAAAAACTGCCTTCCCGAATTGCGATGGCGCTGGAATCATTAAAACTGTGCGGCGTCGTGGTGCTCGGTTTTGTCCTTGGGCTCACCGGATGGCCTTTTTTGCAGCACGCCACCGAAGCCAGCGAATATACCCTGATCTTCCTGCTGTTCCTTATTGGTATCCAGTTACGCAATAATGGCATGACCCTGAAACAGATTGTCCTGAATCGTCGGGGAATGATTGTTGCCGTTATTGTGGTCGCCAGTTCAATGGTAGCAGGCGTCATTAACGCCTTGATTCTCGACCTGCCGCTCAAAACCGGCCTGGCCATGGCCTCCGGATTTGGCTGGTATTCCCTCTCCGGTATTCTGCTAACCGAGTCGTTTGGCCCTGTTATTGGCAGCGCCGCCTTCTTTAACGACCTGGCGCGGGAGTTAATCGCCATCATGCTGATCCCGGGTCTGGTTCGCCGCAGCCGCTCTACCGCGCTGGGTCTGAGCGGGGCGACGTCTATGGACTTTACCCTGCCGGTAATACAACGCTCTGGCGGGCTGGAAATGGTGCCCGCCGCCATCGTACACGGCTTTATTCTGAGCCTGCTGGTGCCTGTTCTGATGGCCTTTTTCTCCGCCTGATACCTCTCTGGCGGTAGGGTTCCTGCCGCCAAAATTGCGCTAAATCAATCTCCCTCTACTTTGTCAAAAAAAGCCCTTTTCACCGCCCGGACACAGGCATAACCTTAAACATGTATATCAAATATAACTTTAACAGGTGTGATTATGTTTTGTGTGCAATGTGAACAAACTATCCGTACCCCGGCAGGCAATGGCTGTTCTTACGCGCAGGGTATGTGCGGTAAAACCGCAGAAACATCAGACCTGCAGGATCTGCTGATTGCTGCCCTGCAGGGGCTTTCCGCCTGGGCATTCAAAGCCCGCGAGTACGGTATTGTCGACCACTACGTAGACAGCTTTGCGCCGCGCGCCTTTTTCTCCACGCTGACTAACGTTAACTTTGATTCGCCGCGCATTGTCGGGTACGCCCGTGAAGCGATTGCCCTGCGCGAAGCGCTGAAAGCGCAGTGCCTGAATGCCGATGCCAGCGCCCGCGTGGACAACCCGATGTCAGAACTGCAGCTGGTGAGTGACGACCTGGGCGAATTACAGCGTCAGGCCGCAGAATTTACCCCGAACAAAGACAAAGCCGCGATTGGCGAGAACATTCTCGGCCTGCGCCTGCTGTGCCTGTACGGCCTGAAAGGTGCCGCAGCCTATATGGAGCACGCGCACGTGCTTGGCCAGTACGATAACGACATCTACGCGCAGTACCACAAAATCATGGCGTGGCTGGGCACCTGGCCTGCCGATATGAATGCGCTGCTTGAGTGCTCTATGGAAATCGGCCAGATGAACTTCAAAGTGATGAGCATTCTGGATGCCGGTGAAACCAGCACCTACGGTCATCCAACGCCAACGCAGGTCAATGTGAAAGCGACCGAAGGCAAATGTATTCTCATCTCCGGCCACGACCTGAAAGATCTCTACAACCTGCTGAAGCAGACCGAAGGCACCGGCGTTAACGTCTATACCCACGGCGAAATGCTGCCCGCACACGGCTACCCGGAACTGCGTAAATTCAAACATCTGATCGGGAACTACGGCAGCGGCTGGCAGAATCAGCAGGTTGAGTTCGCCCGCTTCCCGGGCCCGATTGTGATGACCTCTAACTGCATCATCGACCCGACCGTCGGCGCGTATGATGACCGCATCTGGACCCGCAGCATCGTCGGCTGGCCGGGCGTGAGCCACCTTGAAGGTGACGATTTCGGTCCGGTGATCGCCCAGGCGCAGCAGATGGCAGGCTTCCCGTACAGCGAAATTCCGCACCTCATCACCGTTGGCTTTGGCCGCGAAACGCTGCTCGGCGCCGCAGATTCGCTGATTGACCTCGTCAGCCGTGAAAAACTGCGCCACATCTTCCTGATTGGCGGCTGTGACGGCGCGCGCAGTGAGCGTAACTACTTCACCGATTTCGCCACCCGCGTGCCGGAAGATTGCCTGATCCTGACGCTGGCCTGCGGTAAATACCGTTTCAACAAGCTGGACTTCGGCAACATTGAAGGGCTGCCGCGTCTGGTGGATGCTGGTCAGTGTAACGATGCCTATTCAGCCATCATTCTGGCGGTCACGCTGGCGGAGAAACTGGGCTGCGGCGTGAACGATCTGCCGCTGTCGCTGGTGCTCTCCTGGTTCGAGCAGAAAGCGATTGTGATCCTGCTGACCCTGCTCTCTCTGGGCGTAACCAATATCGTCACCGGCCCAACCGCGCCAGGCTTCCTGACGCCGGACCTGCTGGCCGTGCTGAACGAGAAATTCGGTCTGCGTTCCGTGACCACCGTAGAAGAAGATATGCAGCAACTGCTGAGCGCGTAAGGAGTATTTCATGACCATGCCAACCTCTCAGTGCCCGTGGCGGATGCAGGTTCATCACATCCATCAGGAGACGCCGGATGTGTGGACGCTGTCGCTGCTGTGCCATGACTACTACCCGTATCGTGCCGGTCAGTATGCGCTGGTCAGTGTCCGCAACGCGGCGGACACATTGCGCGCCTATACGATCTCCTCGACGCCGGGCGTGAGCGAATACATTACGCTCACTATCCGCCGCATCGATGACGGTGCAGGCTCGCAGTGGCTCACGCGCGACGTCAAGCGCGGGGATTACATCTGGCTGTCTGACGCTCAGGGGGAATTTACCTGTGACGACAAAAGCGAAGATAAATTCCTGCTGCTGGCCGCAGGCTGTGGCGTCACGCCGATCATGTCAATGCGTCGCTGGCTGGCCAAAAACCGCCCTCAGGCCGACGTGCAGGTGATCTACAGCGTGCGCTCGCCGGACGATGTGATCTTTGCCGATGAGTGGCACAACTACCCGGTGACGCTGGTGGCAGAGCACAACGCGACGCACGGTTTTGTCGAGGGACGTCTGAGCCGCGAGCTGCTGCAACGCGTGCCCGATATAGCGAACCGTACGGTGATGACCTGCGGCCCGGCACCGTATATGGAGATTGTGGAACAGGAAGTGAAAGCCCTGGGCGTAACCCGCTTCTTCAAAGAGCAGTTCTTCACGCCGGTGGCGGAGGCGGCAACCAGCGGGATTCAGTTCACCAAACTGCAACCGGCGCAAACCTTCTTTGGCCGCGTCGGCACCACGCTGCTGGAGGCGCTGGAAAGCAATAAGGTGCCGGTGGTGGCTGCCTGTCGCGCGGGCGTATGCGGATGCTGTAAAACGAAGGTAGTCTCCGGGGAGTACAGCGTGACCAGCACCATGACGCTGACCGATGCAGAAATTGCTGAAGGTTATGTGCTGGCGTGCTCATGTCATCCGCAGGGCGATCTTGTGCTCGCGTAATCATTAAACGTGTCATTGTAGGCCCGGTAAGCGCCAGCGCCACCGGGCTTTTTTTTGCCCTATCGCCACGCAGGACCTTTCCCTACCGCGTACCGCCCTGCCCCTAAAAACGCCACCGCCAGCGAGCCGATAAAGAAATACACCAGGCTCTCAATGGCCCACGCACCGACGGCATCGAGTGCAAAGGTTTTGCCCGTGCCCACCATCAGCCATGCCACAATCATGGTAAACGCCAGCACCAGCGCCGCCGGGCGCGTAAAGAGGCCGACAATGATCAGGATCGGTGCCACCACTTCGCCAATCAATACGCCGTAAGCAATAAACCCCGGCAGCCCTTTTTCCACCAGCAGGCCGCTGATGAAGCCCACACCGCCAAATAACTTGTGTAATCCGTGAAACAACATCAGCCCACCGACGGCAAGTCGTAACAAGAGTTTGCCGAGATCGTCGCACGTTAGCTTTTCGTTTACAGCAATTAACAATGATTTAACCATCTGAAATGATTCCCGTTTTCACCCAATCCGTCGCCAGATTATGCCGAATCATTGCCGGTGAAAACCACCCTGAAATGAGGGGTATTGTGCAGGCAATACAGTGACTTTCTTCTAAGCTTGTAAGCGATATCACAAAAAGGAGACGGACAACCATGAAACAAACCGTGGCTGCATACATAGCGAAGACCCTTGAACAGGCAGGTGTAAAACGTATCTGGGGCGTAACCGGCGATTCACTGAACGGGCTGAGCGACAGCCTCAACAAGATGAAAACCATTGAATGGATGCCGACCCGTCATGAGGAGGTCGCCGCCTTTGCCGCCGGGGCCGAAGCACAGCTCACCGGGGAGCTGGCCGTCTGCGCCGGATCGTGTGGCCCAGGGAACCTGCATCTGATTAACAGGCTGTTCGACTGTCACCGCAATCACGTGCCGGTGCTGGCGATTGCCGCCCATATTCCCTCATCTGAAATCGGCAGTGGCTATTTTCAGGAGACGCATCCGCAGGAGCTGTTCCGTGAATGCAGCCACTATTGCGAGCTGGTGTCCTCGCCGGAGCAGATCCCGCAGGTTCTGGCGATAGCCATGCGCAAGGCGGTGCTGAACCGCGGTGTTTCTGTGGTCGTGATCCCGGGGGATGTGGCGCTCAAGGCTGCGCCCGAAGGGGCCAGCACCCACTGGTATCACGCCCCCCAGCCGGTCGTTACCCCAGCTGAAGAGGAGCTGAAAAAACTGGCGCAACTGCTGCGTTACGCCAGCAATATCGCCCTGATGTGCGGCAGCGGCTGTGCTGGCGCGCACAAGGAACTCCTTGAATTTGCAGGTAAGCTAAAAGCCCCAATTGTTCATGCCCTGCGCGGCAAAGAGCACGTTGAGTACGATAACCCTTACGACGTGGGCATGACCGGGCTGATCGGTTTTTCGTCCGGCTTCCATACCATGATGAATGCCGACACGCTGATCCTGCTCGGTACCCAGTTCCCCTATCGCGCGTTCTACCCGACGGATGCCAAAATCATTCAGATCGATATTAACCCGGCCAGCATCGGTGCACACAGCAAGGTCGATATGGCGCTGGTGGGCGACATTAAATCCACCCTTGCCGCCCTGCTGCCGCTGCTGGAAGAGAAAACGGATCGTAAATTCCTCGACAAAGCCCTGAGCGATTACCGCGATGCGCGTAAGGGGCTGGACGAACTCGCCAAACCGAGCGACAAAGCGATCCACCCGCAGTATCTCGCGCAGCAGATCAGCCACTTCGCGGACGACGATGCCATCTTTACCTGTGACGTCGGCACGCCAACCGTCTGGGCGGCACGCTACCTGAAGATGAACGGCAAACGCCGCCTGCTCGGCTCGTTCAACCACGGCTCAATGGCCAACGCCATGCCGCAGGCGCTGGGTGCCAAAGCCACCGCCCCGGAGCGTCAGGTGGTGGCGATGTGCGGTGACGGCGGATTCAGCATGCTGATGGGCGATTTCCTGTCGGTGGTGCAGATGAAGCTGCCGCTGAAAATCGTGGTCTTCAATAACAGCGTGCTGGGCTTTGTGGCGATGGAGATGAAGGCCGGGGGCTATCTGACGGACGGCACCGAGCTGCACGACACCAACTTTGCCCGCATTGCCGAAGCCTGCGGCATAACCGGTATCCGCGTGGAGAAAGCCTCCGAGGTGGATGAAGCTCTGCAACGGGCGTTTTCCATCGACGGCCCGGTGCTGGTGGATGTGGTGGTCGCCAAAGAGGAGCTGGCCATCCCGCCGCAGATCAAGCTGGAGCAGGCCAAAGGCTTCAGCCTCTACATGCTGCGGGCGATCATCAGCGGCCGCGGCGATGAAGTGATCGAACTGGCAAAAACTAACTGGCTCAGGTAAAACATTTCGCATGACCTCTTAAAATAAAGGGATGTGAAATGATTGATTTACGCAGTGATACCGTTACCCGTCCGAGTCGCGCCATGCTCGAAGAGATGATGGCCGCCCCGGTCGGGGACGACGTCTACGGTGACGATCCAACGGTCAACGAACTGCAGCGCTATGCCGCAGAACTCAGCGGTAAAGAGGCCGCCCTGTTCCTGCCCACCGGAACGCAAGCCAACCTGGTGGCGCTGCTCAGCCACTGCGAACGCGGTGAAGAGTACATCGTCGGCCAGGGAGCGCATAACTACCTGTACGAAGCGGGCGGCGCGGCGGTGCTCGGCAGCATTCAGCCGCAGCCGATCGACGCCGCACCGGACGGCACTCTCCCGCTCGACAAGGTCGCCGCAAAAATCAAAGCCGACGACATCCACTTCGCCCGCACCAAATTACTCAGCCTTGAAAACACCCACAACGGCAAAGTCCTGCCGCGCGAGTACCTCAAAGCGGCGTGGGAATTTACCCGCGAGCGCAGGCTCGGCCTGCACGTGGACGGCGCACGAATCTTTAACGCCGTGGTAGCCTACGGCTGCGAGCTGAACGAGATTACGCAGTATTGTGACTCGTTCACCATCTGCCTCTCAAAAGGGCTGGGCACCCCCGTGGGTTCTCTGCTGGTGGGCGATGCGGACTACATCAAACGCGCCAACCGCTGGCGCAAGATGACCGGTGGCGGCATGCGCCAGGCCGGTATTCTGGCCGCAGCGGGTCTGTATGCCCTTAAAAACAACGTGGCACGCCTGCAGGACGATCACGACAACGCCGCGTGGATGGCCGGGCAACTGCGTGAAATTGGCGCCGACGTGATGCGACACGACACCAACATGCTGTTTGTTCGGGTGGGTGATGAGCACGCCGCTGCGCTTGGGGAGTTCATGAAAGCGCGTGGCGTACTGATCAACGCGTCACCCGTTGTGCGTCTGGTGATGCATCTCGACGTCAGCCGCGAGCAGCTGTTGGACGTTGTGAAACACTGGCAGGCGTTTTTACAGCGTTAAGGAGCAGAACGTGCCGCAACGTATTCTGGTGCTCGGTGCCAGCGGGTATATCGGTCAGCATCTGACCACGGCGTTAAGCCAGCAGGGGCATCAGGTGCTGGCGGCGGCACGCAACACGGAACGCCTGCAAAAACTAAACCTGCCTGGCGTCACCTGCCACAACGTCGACCTTAACTGGCCTGAGTCGCTGCCCGCGCTGCTGGAAGGGGTCGACACGCTGTATTACCTGGTGCACAGCATGGGCGAAGGCGGCGATTTTATCGCCCACGAACGTCAGGTGGCCCTGAACGTCCGCGATGCCCTGCGGCAAACGCCGGTTAAGCAGGTGATTTTTTTAAGCTCGCTCCAGGCGCCCGAAAATGAGCAGTCCGACCACCTGCGCGCCCGTCAGCTTACCGCGGACACCTTGCGCAGTGCGGATATCCCCGTTACCGAACTGCGGGCGGGGATCATCGTCGGCGCGGGCTCTGCCGCCTTCGAAGTGATGCGCGATATGGTCTACAACCTGCCGGTGCTCACCCCACCGCGCTGGGTGCGGTCGCGCACCACACCGATTGCCCTGGAAAACCTGCTGCATTACCTGGTGGCACTGCTGGACCATCCCGCCGAACGGCACCGCGTGCTTGAGGCCGCGGGGCCGGAGGTGTTGAGCTATCAGGAACAGTTCGAGCATTTTATGCGCGTCAGCGGCCGCCGACGCTGGCTCATCCCCGTTCCCTTCCCGACCCGCTGGATCTCCGTGTGGTTTTTAAACGTTATTACCTCGGTGCCGCCGACGACAGCGAAAGCGCTGATCCAGGGGCTGAAGCACGATCTGCTGGCGGACGATGGCGAACTGCGCGCATTAATTCCGCAGACGCTGATCCGTTTTGACGACGCGGTACGCCATACCCTGAAAGAAGAAGAGAAGCTGGTGAACTCCAGCGACTGGGGCTACGACGCGCAGGCGTTTGCCCGCTGGCGGCCGGAGTACGGTTATTATCCGAAACAGGCGGGCTGCACGGTGAAAACCTCGGCCAGCCTGGCATCGCTGTGGGAGGTGGTGAACCAGATCGGCGGCAAAGAGCGTTATTTCTTCGGCAATATTCTCTGGCAGACACGCGGAGCGATGGATCTGCTGGTGGGCCACCGGCTGGCGAAAGGCCGCCCTGCGCAGCCGTACCTCAAAGTGGGTGATACGGTCGACAGCTGGAAAGTCATCATCGTCGAACCGGAAAAACAGCTGGCGCTGCTGTTCGGCATGAAAGCGCCAGGGCTGGGACGGCTCTGCTTCACGCTGAAAGACAAAGGCGATTGCCGTGAACTGGACGTCCGCGCCTGGTGGCACCCACATGGGATGCCCGGTCTGTTCTACTGGTTACTGATGATCCCCGCACATCTGTTTATCTTCCGCGGGATGGCAAAACGGATTGCGCAACTGGCAGAACAAAAAACGGAAAAGAACTAAATAAAACTCGCTTTCTTTCACCTTTCCCATTGCAACCCGCCGTAATTCACGAAAGAATGCGCACGAAATTCTTTTCAACACAGTGGATTGTTATGAAGGTACTGGTTACCGGGGCGACCAGCGGCTTAGGCCGAAATGCGGTCGAATTTCTGCGCAACAAAGGCATTAGCGTCAGGGCTACCGGTCGCAACGAGGCGATGGGTAAGCTGCTGCAAAAAATGGGCGCAGAGTTTGTCCATGCCGACCTGACGGAGCTGGTCTCCTCTCAGGCGAAAGTGATGCTCGCCGGAATCGACACCCTGTGGCACTGCTCCAGTTTTACCTCTCCATGGGGAACCCAGGAAGCCTTTGATCTGGCCAACGTGCGCGCCACGCGCCGTCTGGGCGAGTGGGCCGTTGCCTGGGGCGTGCGTAACTTTATTCATATCTCCTCTCCGTCGCTCTACTTCGACTATCACCACCACAGGGATATCCAGGAAACGTTCCGTCCGGCCCGTTTTGCCTGTGAGTTTGCCCGCAGCAAGGCGGCCAGCGAAGAGGTGATCGACCTGCTGGCGCAGTCGAACCCGCATACGCGCTTTACGATCCTGCGTCCGCAAAGTCTTTTCGGACCGCACGATAAAGTGTTTATTCCACGCCTGGCGCAGATGATGCACCACTACGGCAGCGTGCTGCTGCCGCGCGGCGGTGATGCGCTGGTGGACATGACTTACTACGAAAATGCCGTGTACGCCATGTGGCTGGCGAGCCAGCCAGACAGCGATAAACTGACGTCCGGTCGCGCCTATAACATTACCAACGGCGAACCCTGCCGCCTTCGCACCATTGTGCAGCGCCTGATCGACGAGCTGCACATCGACTGCCGCATTCGCTCGGTGCCTTATCCTATGCTGGATATGATTGCCCGCAGCATGGAGCGTTTTGGCAGCAAAACCGCCAAAGAGCCTGCGCTGACGCATTACGGCGTGTCGAAGCTGAATTTTGATTTCACGCTGGATATTTCGCGTGCGGAGAATGAGCTGGGGTATAAGCCGATTGTGACCCTGGATGAAGGGATTGTGCGCACCGCGGCGTGGCTGCGGGACCATGGGAAGTTGCACAGGTAAGCGCCCTGCCCGATGTAGGCCGGGTAAGCGCAGCGCCACCCGGCAAAAAACAGAACTCTGCGGCCTGATGCCCTCACCCCAGCCCTCTCCCACAGGGAGAGGGAGTAAAGACTAAAACGGCAACCTTTCGGTTGCCGTTTGCTGTTTATAATGCCGTCCAGGCCTCAGACCATGCCAGACCTGCGCCTGGTTCATAGTACATTGGTGCATTGTTACACCAGCCGCTGTACGGGAACGGTTTGCACTGGAACAGTTTACCGTGGTTGTTCACGATATCGCCTGCGCTGTACTTGCTGTTCGCGCTCCACGCCGGGTAAGAGCCGGAAGTGCCTTCGTCCTGAGACGGGGTGGCTGCTTTGGCTTTTACGTTCAGCAGGTATGTGGTGGTGCTGCTCAGCTCGCCGTCGCTGACGGTCAGGCTGATTTCATACTGCTGCGCCGTCGCGGCTTCAGGCGCGTTGAAGGTCACTACCGCTTTATCGTCGCCGGTAACGGTCTGGCCGTCCTGGGAACGCCAGGTGTAGGTCAGCTTGTTGCCATCTTCGTCGGTAGAGCCTTCTGCGCTCAGGGAGACCTGCGCACCGGCTTCAACCGCACCGATCGGACCGGCAATCTGCGCTACAGGCGCATGGTTTACCACCGCCGGGATGTCGTCTGGCACAGGTGCCGGGGTTTCATCCGGTGTTGGTGTCGGCGCTGGCGTCTCATCTTCAGACGGGGCTGGAGCAGGAGCCGGTGTTTCATCCGGCACGACCGCGGAACCGTCGTCGTTAACGATGTTCACGTTAAAGAACTTCTGTACACACTTGGTGTAGTCGCCGTCTTTGAACGCGCTGAATGGCGTCTGGTAACCCACCAGCTGGCAAGCGTAGGTCTTGCCATCTGGGGTATCCGCGCTCCATCCCCAGTCCTGTTCCCAGTAGATCTTCAGGGCGCCTGCGCCACCTTCATCGAACTGCTTCATGTTGGCACAGCCAAGCACTTCGTCAGCCGGTACAGGGACTTTCAGGTAGTTAGCGAACTCTTTGTAGTATTTGATACGGTTCTGAGACTGAGCAATTTCAGTCGGGCCACCGCACTCTACGCCGCCGTTGATGATCTGGGTGGTCACGCCAAAGCCAGGGACAAGGCCGTTGGCTTTATCGTGGTCGTTCGGCTGCCAGGTGCCGTCGATAACCTGAAGCATGCTTGGTTTTGGCGGCTGTGGATAGGCGAAGAAGAAGATGGCGCTCGCCAGGTTCAGCCAGGTGTCGGCCACCAGCTCAGGTTTGTCGAGCAGTGTGCGGACATCGCCGTACATTGCTTCAGAGAATGGACCGTAGTTGTAGTTGTAGGACAACTGCTTAGCGCCGCGGCCAAAGTAGCTCAGGAAGTCGCCATCTTTGTCTTTACCGCACGGCCAGGTCTGACCCTGCCAGACGTCCGGGTTACACTCCCCGTTATAGCCGCCCTTCTGGCCTTCACTCCAGCCCATCTCGCGCACATAGACCAGTGCCTGACGCCATTCCGGCTCCGGACGCCAGCTTTCGTGGCCGCCGGTTTCCTGTGCGAAGTGAGCAAACATGGTTGCCAGCTCTTTACGGCAGATAGCTTCGCTGTCGCGGCCATCGTTGTAGGTATCACACAGCGCCGGGAATTTACCCACGGCTTTCAGGAAGTTACTGTAGCTGTAATCCTTCGCGCGCAGCGGGAACAGGTATTCCCAGTCGCTCTCTTTAAGGATCCCTTCAACGCGTTTCACGTTTACCGGGTTGGCTGCACGGCCTGGCTCAATCTGCTCGACCTGAGCGTTGTCCAGCGTACGGATGGTATCCTTCACGGATTTCATCAGTGGGAAATCGGTGAGCTCTTTTTCCTTTTTAGCCAAATCGCTGGCTTTCATGGTGTAAGGCACACTGCTTTCCGCCTTCAGCATGGTGGCCTGAGCAATCACCGGCGCTACGCAGGCACCGGCAATAAGCACGCTCAGTAATGTCCTTTTATTCATCTCGGTTATTCCTGTTAATTTCGATAAAGTTAAATAAATCTAAATTCATTTATTAATCCGTTAATAAATAAACTTCAGACAGCTGCTTTTCATTTTCTGAAGAATACGGGTGGGTACTCTTCAAAAAACAAAAAAACTTACCAGTTGGTTCTGTCGCGGGCGGCTAATTTTAACTGCTGATACTTTTTCCAGACCTTATGGGCATAGACCATGCGCTTAGGGTAATTTTCTTTTTTAAGCCCGGCGTTATACGCACCTACCGCTTCCCAGTTGTATCCATAAACTTTAATCATGCCTGACAATATAGAGGCGCCGACCATAATGGAGGTGCAGGGCTCTGTCATCAGACGGTTTTCATTAATGCCTTTGCGTTCAAGTTCAGGAAAGTGCGAGCTGTTGATTTGCATTAATCCGACATCGCGCGTTCCGTCATGATTGATGCCAATGGCGTACGGGTTCATTCCCGATTCCACATTCGCGATGGCATAAAGTAAAAACGGATCAATATGATAATAATGCGCCGCTTTATTCCAGCAATTTGCAAATGTGCTATGACTTAATATCAATAACAAAAACAGAAATCTTTTCATTCTTCACCTGCGTGGCCGTTTTTTTATTCTCCTCAAACACGTCCTGTTAAATTAGTGGAAGGTACTGGCCACACCCGAAGCGGGGTGTGACCAGTGATTGTGGGCTGATATCACACCCACAATTTCAAGCTCAGAAGATTATTTGCAGTCTGCTGACGCGCCTTCTTTCACCCATACATCGCTGTTGCCTGGTTTGTCACCTTTTGTCCACCATTTCGCGCGGTACTCGAAACCTTGATAGGTTGTCTTGTCACCACCGTTGTAGACCATGTCGGAGCGCCAGTTCATTTTCACCTGGCTGACCAGTTCCCATGCATCGGCGTTAAAGCCAGGTTTGTTGCCCTGAGTCCAGTACTTCGCTTTCCATACCAGATTATCGGAGCTGACCATGTCGCCGTTGTTGTAGATTTTGCTGGATTCCCATGCCGCGTATTTGCTGGCATTGGCATCTACCGGGTTATCGCAGCTGCCGGTTGCAGTGCCTTCATCAGATGGAGTGTTACCTTCATCGGATGGCGTGTTGCCTTCGTCAGACGGGGTATTGTCTTCATCAGGCACAACCGGGGTGGCTTTCGGCGTTACGGTAACCTGTACGTTAGACTGTACGCTGGTTTTACCGTCGCTTACGACAACGCTCAGGGTGTAGGTTGAGTCAGTTGTAACGTCCGGCGCGGTGATCTGTACGCTGGAGGTATCAGTACCGGTCGCGTGCATATCAGATGGTACGCTCCAGGCGTAGGTCAGTACATCACCGTCTGGATCCGCTGCCTGCACGTTCAGGGCGTAGGTCTGACCGGCTTCCAGAGTGACGTTCTGCATCTGGTTAACCACAGGGGCCTGGTTGGCTTTCGGCGCTTTGTTCAGAACCTGTACGTCAGCGGTGCTGCTCAGACCTTTTGGATCGGTCACGGTCAGACGGAATGCCAGGGTCTGGTTGCTGGTCACAGCGCCAACGGAGAAGGTCGCCTTCGCTTTGGTGCTGTTGGTCAGGGTAACGCTTGGGCCAGAGATCTGGGTCCATTTGTAGGTCAGCGCATCGCCATCAGGATCGGTGGAGGCAGAGCCATCCAGAGTCACGGTCGCAGGGCCGGTCACGGTTTGATCCGCCGCAGAAGCAACCGGCGCATGGTTGGTCACTACCGGATCTGGCGTGGAGCTGCCCAGCAGGCTTTCGTTCATCGCGTTCAGGATATCGCCGTTATCGGAGTCGATAGACCACGCGAACAGGCCGCCCAGGTTTTTCGCCAGAACGTACTTACCTTTTGCGGTTGCGGAACGGGCATCTTCATAAGAGATCAGCTCGCCGGTGGATTTGTTGAAGACGTATGGCGCTTCAGCGTCTGCGTCATAGCCATATTCCCAGCCTGGCTTGCCTTTGTACTCGTTCACAATCTGACGATAGTCAACAACGCCTGGTTCCCAGGTGCCTTTCACGCCGTCAGTCGCGGTACCGGTGAACGGGTTGTTGCCGGTATAGCCGTGAACGCCAGTCCAGCCACGACCGTACATGCCGGTACCCACCACGATTTTGCCTGGCTGTACGCCCTGCTCCAGCAGCGCGTTAACGCCATTTTCGGTGGTGTAGTTGGTGTCCGGACGCCATGCTGGTGCATGCAGCGCAGCCTGGTGGCCCAGATCGGTCATGCTCCACGCGCCGTAGAAGTCGTAGCTCATCAGGAAGATGTGATCGAGGTACTGCTGCGCCGTGGTGTAATCCACGTCTTCAATCTTATCTTTACCGGCACCGATGGCGCTGGTCAGTTCATAGGTGCGTCCGGTTTCAGCGGACAGTTCGTTCAGCATGGTACGCAGATCGCGAATCACGGCAGTATAGGTTGCCTTATCCTGCTGCGGGTTACCCAGTGATTCGTTCACACCGCCGCCGCCCGGGAATTCCCAGTCGATATCCACGCCGTCGAAGAATTTCCAGGTTTTCAGGAAGTCTTTAACAGAGGCCACGAAACGTGCACGGATCGCGGAATCATTCATGTGATAGAACGGATCGGACATGGTCCAGCCGCCAATGGATGGCAGAATTTTCAGGTCAGGATGGGCTTTTTTCAGCGCCATCAACTGGCCGAAGTTACCTTTGTACGGGTCGTCCCAGTTAGATACGCCGGACTGTGGTTTCTGCAGCGCAGCCCACGGGTCGTGGATCGCCACGGTGTAGTCAGGACGGCCAGCACAGGCTTTCTGCAGGTTGGCGAAGCTGTTGCCGTTTTCAACGGTTTTCAGACCGTCGTTGATGCCGTCGCCGCCACAGATTGGAATGAAGCCGTACAGGATGTGGTTCAGGTTAGCGGCAGGGATTTTATCGACCGGGAAGTTACGGCCATAAACGCCCCACTCAGGGAAGTAGGCGGCAACCACTTTATCGGTATGTTTTGCGAAGGTTTTGTTGTTTTCCTGCAGAGGCGCATTCAGCGGCAGGAGGTGGCTACCGTCAGTATCCGCCACGATGATCAGCTTGCTTGCGCTTTTGGTACAGCCGCTGTTGTTACAGAGTTCAACCTGCTCCTGGTAGCGACCGCCTTTTTTCACTTTAAAGGTGGCAGAACCGGATGCACCGGCAGCACCGGACCAGACGGTCTTGCCATCCAGCAGCACTTTACCGGAGGTCGGCGCGTCGCCGCTCCAGACGTTCCACTCGACTTTTACGTCGACACCGTCGTTATGAACCTTAACAAGATTACCGTAGTCCACTACGGCCTGGTCCACTTCAACGATGGCAAATTTATCGTTACCGCTGCTGATTGAAGGCGTACCTGGCGCTGCGGCGAACGCAGAGCCGGAAACGGCTGCGACAAAGAGTGCCAGATAGGTTGGCTTCATAAATTTCATTATTAATTCCTGATAATCTTATTTTTGATAAATGAAAAGGACCATGTATTCCATATAACATGGGCGAGTACTGAATAAGCTATTTAATTAAAACCACAAACCCAATTTAATTTTACTAACCATGTATAGTGCTAATATACCCTCCATAAAAAGACATGAGCGGCAATCCTTACAGCTTATGTTTCTTACAATACTCCGGGAATTAGTTGACGTCCTTTCATTCCCTCAGCGAAAAAATTTCAAAAAAAACTTGACCACATAAATCAGAATGTGAATTGCAAGGTCTGCAGAATAAAAATAACCAAACCGGCGAGTGACAACAGAGGGCCAAACGGAATAACGCTATTTTCTTTAACCGCTTTATAAAAAACAAAATACAGTGCGATACCGCTTAATGCCGCCGCGAGCAATAACGAAGGTAACGCCTGCCAGCCGCACCACGCGCCCAGCGCAGCCAGCAGCTTAAAATCACCGTAGCCCAATCCCTCGCGTCCTGTTGTCAGGCGAAAGGCCCAGTAGAGAAGCCACAGCGACAGGTAGCCCGCCGCTGCGCCAAACAGGGCATCCGACAACGGTAAGGTATGAAAAAGCGCATGATTCAGCAGGCCCGCCCACAGCAGCGGCTGCGTCAGGCAGTCCGGCAGCAGCATGTGTTTTGCGTCTATCGCCGCCAGCGGCAGCAGTCCACACCAGAGCACCCATAGCGACATCAATGCAGCCGCAGACGGGGCATACGCCGCCGTCAGGGCAAAAAACAGGGCACTGGAAAGTTCAAGCAACAGCAGACGCAGCGGGATCGCAGTCTGGCAGCAGCGGCAGCGCCCACGCAGGCAACACCAGCTCAGAACCGGGATATTTTCCCACCAGGCGAGCGTGTGGGAGCATGCGGGACAGTGGGAGGCCGGAAACAGCAGGTTTCCGGCACCCTCCTCCTCTTTAATGAGCGGGGGAATGCGTTCGACCACCACCCCCAGAAAGCTGCCGATAATGCCGCCAAGCGTGCCGCTGAGCAGGCAAAGGGCGGGCATCTGGCTGCCCTGAAGCAGCGTCAGCGAATTCATGCCACTTTCGCCCAGGAGAGCTTAATCTGGGCCTTTACATCGCTAAGGTGATCAACCGGCGTGAGATCCATTTTCTCCAGACGAACCCCGGTGGTTAAATTCACCTCCCGAAGCCAGTTTTTCAGTTCATAGACGTTGACCCGATCAATATTAAACGTCAGGGTTTGCCCGTCCTGCTGGATATTACTCAGCGCAACGTGGATCTCTTTGGCGCTCTCTTCCACCACGCTTCTCGGGTTACTGGTTTTTAAGACTTTCGCCTGAAGGTGATTTTTATTAATTTCTGCACGCATCCAGTTCAGGGTCTGTTTCTGTTTTTGCAGCGTGGCTTTCTCATTTTTAATAATATTATCCAGCGGGGTCATCACACCGTACCAGATAATGGCGCAACAGAGCGCCGAACCACAGAGTTTAATCAGCGTTCGTTCGCGCGGGCTGTAACGCAAATAGCGTGCTTTTAATTGTCCAATTTTCTCTTTCATTTATATTTCCCTGTGATGATAGCGGTATAAGGCGCTTCACTGGAGACCGGCTGGAGCGTAAAGTCGAAGGTATCACTCGCCTTATTGACGAACGCCTGCAACGCCGTGGGATCCATCGAACGGATGTTCAGCGTGAGCTGATTCTGGGTGTCGTCGTATCCCACTTCACTCAGTTCGACCGCCGGGAGCGATTGCTTGATCTGCTCCAGTGCGTCCAGTTGAAGAAAGATCCCTTTCTTCTCTTTCTTGATGTTCTGCCCGAAGTGGTACTTCAGGTTGGTGGTCTGGCGCAGCGTGGGGAAATAGTGCTGGGCCAATTCCACCATCTGCTGCTGGGCCAGGTTTTCCTGGGTAGAGAGCATCCAGGCCATGCCGATGCGAGGGCCAACCAGCAACCCGAGGCTCAGCACCGCCATGGCGGCAAGGGCCGGTTTCGCATAACGGAAACCGGTCTGTGCACCCGTGGTGCTAAAAACGCCGTGCAGCAGGTTTGCTTTGCAGCTTTTCCACTGCGGCTGGATCAGCACCAGCGGATGCTGCCAGGCCCGTTGCTCATCCACCTGCACGTCCGCTGGCGCATCGCCGTAACAGACGAGGTTACCGGCGCACTGCTGGCTCAACAGCAGCGGCAACAGGGCAGCGTCGGTTTCACAGGCGCCAAACGGCGAATAGCGCATCCAGTAGCCGCTGTCGGTGGAGACCAGCGTGCTGCCGCCTTCGGTTACCGGCAGAAGGATCGCATCGGGCAGCACCTGCACCACCGTCAGCCCGGCATCGGCACAGCGGTCCAGCCAGTACTGCAGACGCCCCGCATCAATGGCCACCGCGTCCACTTCCCGCCCCTTCTTGTTGAGCACCGTCCAGTGAAGCGTGTCCACATCGCCAATCAGCGTCTCTTCAGCCAGCCAGGAGAACTCAACGCTGCCTTTTTTGGGCAACGTGAAGCGACGGAAGATCATTTCGCTGGCCGGCAGTAGCAGGCAGACGCGTGCGGCTAACGCGTGACCGGCAAGCGCCGCCAGTGACGCCCCGCCCTGACGCTGTTCCACCTGGTCGCTACCGGACTCGCACCACATTATGTTCCCGTCCTCATGCGTGTCGGGACGAATAAAAAGCACCTGTTTCATAGAATTCGTCTTGTGTTATTCAACCATTCGGTAGCGACGTTGCCAGGTAATCACCTTCCCGGCTTCATTATCAACATGAAGCTGGCTGACGACGCGCAGCGTTAAATCATCGGTATTGCCGGTACTGTTGACCCGGAAATAGTGACTGTTTACCGCAAGAAACGCCTGAACCTGCTTGAGGGCGTCTTTGGTCTGCGGATAATTTGTCTCAAGCTCTTTCTGGAATGCCTCCATCGACTCCCAGCCCTCTTCCGGGCGGGAGGCGATCAGACGGGCGGCCTCGTCCTCGCTCAGCGAGCCGATAAACAGGGCTGCCAATAGCGGTGCCTGTTCTTCGGTCAGGGTGTTGACATCCACCTTGCTGGCGGTGTCGGGTAAGGCGCACAGCACTTTACTGACCTTGCCGTAGGCCGCCACCGGAAACGCGGGCAGCAGCTTTAGCTCGCCCGGGGTGCGCATCATCTGATTCGCAGGCAGCCGCGCAGGCTCTACGCCCGCCCAGGCATCTGTCTCCAGCCCCTCTTTTGCCGTTGTGGTATCACCGTCGAGATAGTCCATCAGTTGCTGGTAAATCTCTTCTGCGTCACCGGCGGAAATGCCGCTGTCGGTCAGAAGCTGTTCAACGATGCGCGCTTTGACCGGTTTTTCCGGCAGCGCCCCTGCGGTCTGTACCGCGGGGGTTGGATCGGCCGCCAGCAGGTTATTGACGTTAAAGCAGGTCTGGGCATCCTCAATCTGGCTCACCACGGTGTAGTGTTCACCCTCTGTCTCCACCGGCTCTGTCCACTCCCCTTTGGGCGACAGCCCCTGGCTGTCACCGCTGGCGTAGGTCTGAAGCAGACCTTCAATGGTTTTTTGCTGGCTCTGAATGGCCCAGCGCAGCTGCTGCTGACTCACCTGATAACGGGTTTTCTGCAGATTGCGGCAGAACTGCTGGCTGATTTTGGCCGCCAGCGCCGACATCATGACCAGCAAAATTAGCACCACCAGCAGCGCGACACCGCGCTGTTTTCGAACCGATTTTCCGCTCATTTGTTCTCTCCTGACGGAGCGGGCACCGGCTGCGGTTGTGGCTGCGCTGGCGTGGCCGCATCCCCCGATGGCGCAGGCGTTTGTTCTGCTGGAGCCGCCGGGGCGACCGGCATATCACCCGGCGTGGTAAATACCCAGCGCCAGGTATCGCCGTTCTCCATGGTCAGCAGAAGTTCTACGCCGTCCGGCTGATGCGCCGTGTCGGTCCATTTGTTCTGCCAGCCCTCTTTCCAGAAGCGCCACGTCATCTCTTTGACATCGCTGAGGATCGGCACCTCTTCTGGCTTCACATCGGCAGGGCTGTCGATAACCGGCCAGATATCGCGCCACAGTTTTTTGTCCTCAAGCCGCCAGCGCACGCGCTCCAGCTGGACCTGACCGCTCACGCCGTTCAGCGTGGTCAACTCCAGCGCATCGTCGTG
Source organism: Enterobacter cloacae complex sp. OE43NF (assembly GCF_023544405.1). Taxonomy (NCBI): domain Bacteria; kingdom Pseudomonadati; phylum Pseudomonadota; class Gammaproteobacteria; order Enterobacterales; family Enterobacteriaceae; genus Enterobacter; species Enterobacter cloacae complex sp. OE43NF. The sequence goes on along the minus strand of NZ_JAMJFW010000004.1, from coordinate 28,094 downwards.
CTGGACAAATACGTCAGGCTCGTTGCGTGGCGCGCGTGCCTGAAGCTGAAAGAAATCCCGCTCCAGCAGGTTATAGGCGCGCTGAAGCTGGTTGAGTTGAGTCGCCGCCACGTCGGTGGCGTTCGAGGTGCGCATCGCCCCGTCCAGAATTTGCCAGGCAAGCGTGCTGATAACCGCGAAGATGGTTAGCGCAATCATGATCTCCAGCAGCGTAAAGCCCTGCTGACGCTGAATGTGCTTGCTCATTTCACCTCTCCGGGTTCCGGTATCTGCAGGCTCAACACCGGTTTGTCTTCATCATCTTCGGCGTACACCTGCACTTCATCGGCAAAGCGATTTTCGGCGGTTTTCACCCGCTGCTTGCGCCAGATCCAGCTTCGCCCCCCCATGATTTCTGTCCCTGTCTGCAGGGCATCCGGGAACGGCGTGTTGCTCAGCTTTGCTTCCGCCAGCTGGTTTTCCGCCACCCAGCTCGCCTGCAGCGAATCGCCCAGGCCATGGGTAAAGCGCACGTTCAGCGAGACGGAGTTCATCAGCGCCAGCGCGGCGGTGGAGAAGATGACCAGAGCGACCATCACTTCCAGCAGGGTCATCCCCTGTTCTTTGCGTTTAGTCATCGTTCTCTACCGAAACCGGTGATGCCCCCTGCGACACCACGCGAAAACGCTGTTTTTTATCGAAACTCTGCAGGGACAGCGTGAAGCGGCTTATCTCCCCGTCCGGCAAAAAGACAATCTGCGGCGTGGCGTCGGTTGTGGCAGCAATGCGCTGCGGTGACAGCGACACGTGCATCTCTTCCGGGAACTGGCCGTGGGTGACAATGCGCCCGGCGGTTAAGGGTTCCCAGTGTCGTTCGCCCTCTTTTTCGGCCCAGGTCACCAGCTGATATTCTGAGGTGGTGATCACCAGCCCAACGATATTTCCGTCCATTACCGCACGGTCTGAACCATATTCAACGAGGGCTTTTAACTGCTGACCGAAAATATCCGCGCCGCTGCGCGAGGGGATTGTCGACACCACCATCATGGCGCAGGAGGCAAATATCACCAGCGCCAGAATAATTTCCAGTAAGGTAAACCCACGTTGCTTATTCATTACTTCTCTTTTTTATCTAAAGACCAGTTGGTAATATCATCCGCGGTATTCGCTTCGGCATCCGGGCCCGCAGAGAAAACATCCACTGCGCCATGTTCGCCCGGGCTAACCAGAATATAATCATTGCCCCACGGATCTTCCGGCAGGCGGCGAATATAGCCATCATCACGATAGTTTTTCGGGATTGGCGCGATATCAGGTTTGGTGACCAGCGCCTGCAAACCCTGCTCCGTCGTGGGGTAACGGTGGTTATCCAGCTTGTACATATCCAGCGAACCTTCCAGCGCCACAATATCGCTGGTTGCTTTCTGGGCATCGGCTTTTTCTTTATTCCCCATTAAATTTGGTACCACCATACTGGCGAGCACACCGAGAATAACGATCACCACCATTAATTCGAGCAAGGTAAAACCGGCCTGACCTTTCAGGCTATTTCGTTTTAAAGACATATTTAACCCACCATATTATTGAGCTGAAGAAGCGGTTGTAATATTGACAGCACGATAAATAAAACCACTGTCGCCATTGTCACCACCAGTGCCGGTTCAAATACCGACAGCGTTAACGTAATTCGATGCTGTAATGCCGATTCCTGGTTTTCCGCGGCGCGATCCATCAATGAACCTAATTCCCCGCTCTCTTCGCCGGAGGCAATCATGTACAGCATGGTCGGCGGAAAGAGCTTCGCCTGGTCCAGCGCGTTATACAGAGAAGCGCCCTGACGTACGGTATCCGCCGCCTGCTCCAGCACCTTCCGGGCATAGAGGTTTTCGATCCCGTCCATCGCGATATACATCCCCTCCAGCAGCGGGACGCTACTGGCCTGCAGTATGCTGAGCGTACGGATATAGCGGGCGCTATTGATGGCGCAAACCAGCTTTTTAATCGGCGAGCCATTCACCAGCCAGCTGTGCCAGCGAAAGCGGTTTGTGGTTTTCTTCACCCACGTCTTAAAGCCCACGATTGCGCCGAACAGCCCCCCGGCAATGTAGATCCCGTACGCCTGCAGAAAATCGCTCACCGCAATCAGCGTGCGGGTGGTGATCGGCAGTTGCTGTTTCATGTGCACGAACTGCTCGATGACCTGCGGTACCACCGCCACCAGCAGGATGCTGATCACCGCCACGGCAACGACCGTCAGGGTGATCGGGTAGACCATCGCCTGCGTCAGCTTGCTTTTCATCTTCTGGCGCTGCTCGTTGTACTCCGCCAGCTTCTCCAGCACATCGCCGAGGTGGCCGGTTTTTTCCCCGGCCATCACCAGCGTGCAGTACAGCTTGTCAAAGGTGCGCGGGAACTGGCTGAAGGCATCAAACAGCGTATGGCCTTCCACCACTTTCTCGCGGATCTCCGTCACCATAGCCGCCAGCTTTTTGTCTTCCGTCTGCTTTGAAATGGCCTTCAGGGCGCTTTCCAGCGGCAGCGACGCGTTAACCAGTGTTGACAGCTGACGGGTGAACATCGACAGCACCGGCACAGAGAGTCTGGCGCCGGTTTTGGCTTTAGCGCTGGCCGCATTTTCACGGGTTTCGGTGATGGTGAGCGGCATCAGCTTCTGCTCACGCAGCGACTGGCGCACCTGCTTAGGTCCTTCCGCCTGCAGCGTGCCGCGCTGGGTTTTTCCGGCGGCATCGGTCGCAGTCCACGCGTAGAAAGCCATTACTCATCGCCTCCACGCTCGGCGGTCACGCGCATCACCTCTTCAAGGGACGTGATACCGCTGATGACCTTCATCAACCCGTTTTCGCGCAGGCTGTAGGCCTGTTTGAACAGCTCGGTCTCAATGGACATCTCATCTTTGTCTTCATGAATGGCGCGACGCATGGCGCTGTCGACCACCAGAAACTCGTGAATGCCCGCGCGTCCCTGATACCCGCTCTGGCGGCACTGGTCGCAACCAACGGCGCGATAGATGGCCTTTGGTGGCTTATCCATAAAGCTAAACAGCGCTTTTTCATTGTCATCCAGCGGACTGGTGGTACGGCAGTGCGGACACAGCCGACGCACCAGACGCTGGGCAATGACGCCGAGTAGCGACGAACCAATTAAAAAGGACTCCAGCCCCATATCCCGCAGACGGGTGATGGCTCCCGCCGCACTGTTGGTGTGCAGCGTAGACATGACCAGGTGACCGGTGAGCGACGCCTGCACCGCGATTTGCGCGGTTTCACCGTCACGAATTTCCCCGATCATCACCACGTCCGGATCCTGACGCAAAATGGCGCGCAGGCCGCGGGCAAAGGTCATGTCCACGCGCGGGTTGACCTGCGTCTGCCCCACCCCTTCCAGCTCGTACTCAATCGGATCTTCGACGGTCAGAATGTTGCGTTCATGTCCGTTCAGGGCCGACAGAATGGCATACAGGGTGGTACTTTTACCGGAGCCTGTCGGCCCGGTGACCAGGATGATGCCGTGCGGGCGGTTAATCAGCCCTTTCAGTTTTTCCAGCTCTTCATCAATGAGTCCGAGCTTGTTGATATCCGGTTTCAGGTTGCTCTTGTCGAGCAGACGCATGACCACGCGCTCGCCGTACTGCGACGGAATGGTCGAGACACGCACGTCAATCGCCTTGCGGCCAATGCGCAGGGAGATACGGCCATCCTGCGGCAGTCGTTTTTCGGCAATGTCGAGTTTCGACATGACCTTAATACGCGAGACCAGCAGCGGGGCCAGTTTACGTGCGGGCTGGAGCACCGGGCGCAGCACGCCGTCAACGCGAAAACGGATGCTCAGCGTGCGCTCAAAGGTTTCGATATGGATATCCGATGCACCGTCTTTCACCGCTTCGCCGAGAATGGCGTTGATCAGGCGGATCACCGGCGAGTTTTCGTCGTTATCCAGCAGATCTTCGTTGTCCGGGATCTCCTCGGTTAACGCCATCAGATCGATATCCGCATCCATATCGTCCACCAGCTGCTGCGAAACGCCGCTGTTCTGCTGCCAGATTTTAGCCAGCATCTCATCAAACGCTTCCGCGCTCAGCGTCTGGGGCACAAAGGCACGCCCCAGTACCCGGCGCATCTCCAGTAGCGCAAACGCGGGGACGTCGTCACGGATATAGACCGTGTCGTTCCAGAAAAGGATGCCGTTCTCCTTCGCAAAGCCGCTGGTGCAAAGCTGTTTCGTCAGTTCATCCACGCGTCACCTCCCCTTACTCTTTGAAGGGGTTGCGCGTGGTGGCAGGTGCGCTCACGCCGACCGGCATGGAGTGATCCTGCTTTGGATAGGCAGGCAGGACGGCGTTATCGGTGTTCTCAACGATGCCGAGCTTTTTCTCCTCCAGACGCTGCTGTTGACGGGCGCGGATCTGGTCGTATTTCTCCTTCGTCGCCGCGCTGTAGTTGTCATCATCACGCAGCACCGTGGTATGGATAAAGACCATCAGGTTGCGCTTCGACGTATCCTCCGAGGTATAGCGGAACAGCTGTCCCACCAGCGGCAGATCGCCGAGCAGCGGCACTTTCGACACGTTCTGTTTGCTGACGTTTTCCATCAGACCACCCAGCACCACCGTCTGGCCACTGTGGACCATCACTTCGTTGTTGATGGTACGGGTGTTGAAGGTTGGGCCGAGGCTGGCGTCTTCGGTGGCGCTGGCGTCAACGCTGGAGACCTCCTGCTCGATCTTCAGGTGGATCATGTCCCCGTCGTTGATCTGCGGAACAATCTTCAGCTTGGTACCGACGGTTTTACGCTCAACCGAGTTAAAGACGTTGTCGCCGCTGGTGGTCTGAGAACCCGACAGCACCGGCACATCCTGACCCACGTTGAACGACGCTTCTTTGTTATCCAGCGTCACCACGCTTGGCGTGGAGAGAATATCGTTCTTGCCGCTGGTGGAGAGCGCGGTCAGCAGTGCGCCATAGTCACCGTTGAAGAAACCGGTCGCCAGGCCAGTAAAGGAGGCCCCTTTGATCGTGCCGTTTTTGACCTGGCTAATGGGCAGACCGGTTGAACCGAACTGCACGCCGCCGTGTTTGCCGGTCCACTGCACGCCGAGATCCATGCCGTTACCGTCCTGCACTTCCGCAATGATGGCTTCCACCAGCACCTGCGGACGACGAATATCCAGCTTGTCGATCACCTTCTCCAGCGAGTTCATGACGTTTGGCTGAGCGGTGATCACCAGCGAGTTAGTGGACTCATCGGCGGTGATATTCAGCTCGCTATTGGTTGTCGCGGTTTTGCTTTTCGCGGTACCGGCTTTGTCTTTCAGCTGCTCACCGATACCGGTCAGCACCGGCACCACTTTCGAGGCGTTGGCGTATTTCAGGTAGAAGACGCGGGTATTGCCCTCGTTGTTCTGTTCGCGGTCGAGCTGGCCAATCAGCGAGCGGGTACGCGCGCGGGCATCTTCGGTGCCGCTGATCACCAGGCTGTTGGTTTCATCATCGGCCACCACTTTGGTCGCCAGCTGTGGGGCGTTCTGCCCTTTCTGCTCTTCATTGTTGAGGTTGTTCAACATATCGGAGAGCTCTTTCGCCGAGGCATAGCGCAACGGTACGATTTCGCGACGCTGCATACCGGAACGGTCCACGCGCTCAACCAGATCCACCAGGCGATTCACCACCGAGGCTTTCCCGGTTAACAGCAGCACGTTAGAGGGTTCAAAATGGACCACGTTGCCGATCCCCGAGGCATCGTTCAGCTGGCGCAGCAGCGGGGCCAGCTCGCGTACCGGCACGTTCTCCATGCGCACTACGCGGGTGATGATCTCATCCCCTTTGCCCGGGTTTTTACTGTCGGCCACCGGCACCCCGGCGGTACGCGCCACGCTTGAACGCACCACTTTGATCATGCCGTTATCCATTGGGATCACCGACAGACCGTAGAGATCCAGCACGCTCAGGAAGAACTGATAATATTCCTCTTCCGACAGCACGTTATAGGTTCTCACCGACACCGTGCCCTGAACGGACGGATCGACGAGAATCGTTTTATTCAGATTGCGACTTACCGTATCGATAAATTCGCGAATATCGGTATTTTTAAAACTGGCGCTAAAGTTGGCTGCAAACAGCGAACCGGAATATAACGACAATGCGGTCAGCGCCACGCACGCCCATGGAAATTTCTTCATGATTTACACTTGTTAATTGTTTAGAACATTAACCCGAATATTTTCAAGGTGAGCGTGCCGTCTGACGACGACCTCCGCTTCTTTCATTTTCGACCAGTTGGCGATAATATTTTTCGCCTGCGCTTCTTTCGTCATATCGACGTCATTCACTTTCACCACCACATCACCCTGTTTCAGTCCTGTTTCACTGTAAAAAGGCGAAGCATTGCGTGGATTAATGTTAAAGCCTTCCAGTTGGCCTTTATCGATTAACGGCTTTAACACCAGATAATCATCGAGATGCAGACTGTCCGCGCCGGCATCTTTTTTCGATTTCGTCACCGGGCTATTGCCTGCATCGCCCTTAAAATAAGGCGGCTGTTTGAGGGCGAGCGTTTGCTTCGTGCCTTCATACTGAACAACCACGTTATCTTTATTAATTTCATCCACATATGCGTCATCGAACCCCACCAGCGGCTCCCCTTCCCGGTAGCTCTGCTGCCCGGCGGGGGTCTTAATCACGGCGAACGACAGCCACGACTCATCGCTGCGGATGATGCCTTCAATTTCTGCAGACAGCGGCGCTTTTACGCCGCCGGAACGTCGGCCTGACGGACCGCAGCCGTAAAAAGACCAAACGTTTTGTCACTGTTACGCGGTTTTAGCGGCGTTTTATCAGCATTCGCTAACTTATTCGTAACCTTTTTATAATCTTTAAAAACGACATAACCCTGCTGGCTGCAAAAAATTAGCATGACTAGCATTATGCAGGGCGTCATTAGCCTGGAAAGGAATGCGTTCCTCATTATTATCGGGCCTTTTAGCAAAGCAGGAATTCGCAGCGGTATGCTGCATAACTTAGTGAGCAAATAGTAATAAGCGTGACCAGTGCAAACCACCGGCTTCGCTATTAACTTTAATGAAGAAAATGATTGACCGGAAAAAAAGGGAGTGTTAGATGCGGCCTGACAGGTTATTTTTACTCTGGTGTTAAATTGACCATGACAGGGGCTTACCGTACTTTTCGCCCATTGCTATTAAAGAGAAGAGACGGTAAGTCGTTATGTATCAGAGCCATTTTAAATTCAGTACCCCGCCGTTCAGAAATATCACCCGCAAGTCGGGCGATTTTCTGGTGCCTTATCATCAGGATGTGTTTAATCTTCTGAAAGAGAAAAGCCAGCAGGCAGGGATCACCGGGCTCTTTTACCACGACAGCGAACTGCTGGGGCAGTTCAGCGATGCCCTCAAAGCCAACAGCAAATCGGTGCTCTGCATTAATGCCTTTCCGAAGCTGAGCGCCAGTAGCCTGCTCTTCAAACTCAACCCGGTAGCGAAAGAGAAGAACAAGCTCCAGGCGGTTGACGCTATTATTCGCCTGTGGCGCGATGCGAAGTCGACCCATAAGGTGCTGGTCATTTCCCAGGCGCAGGCGATGAAGGCCAGCGGCTATGACGTGCTGGGCATACTGCTTACCCGTGCGCAGGAGCTGGATGTTCGCCTGTCGATTGTGCTGATGGGCACGGCCGACCAGGAAGTGATGCTGAAAGCCTCTGCCCTGCAGGAATATGTGCTGACCTGCCACACCCTGCGCAACCTGACCTGCCGCGAGTTCCTGAGCTACGTTGACGCCCAGTGCCACGAGCACGGCGCGGATGTCTCTCCGCTGACGCCCGCTCGCGTGAAAAAAATCCACGCCCTGACCAAAGGCAACATCAGCAAGCTGAACGAACTGGCTCATCTTTCCATGCTGGCCGCCTGGACCGAACGGGCGCCAAACGTTGGACCGCGTCATTTGCGTCTCGCCACCGGTGAAGCCCTGCCAGCGCCTAAGCGTGGTAAAACGCTGGCCTCCATCGGGTTGTTCGCGTCCGTCCTGTTCGCCGCCTGCGGCTGGATGATAACCTCGTCCATTACGGCAAAACTGCCGGTGGCGCTGCCAGTACCGGCCAGCTGGAAACAGCAGGTAAAAACGCCAGACGCGCCGGTACTGCCGGTTATCGAACAGGAGGTGGTGAATCAGCCCGATGCCATGCACCAGCTTTATGCCATGTGGGGCTATGACGCCTCTGCCGACGATGCCCTGTGCCAGAATGCCGCAAAAGTGAACCTGATGTGTAAACAGGGTAATGCCTCCCTGGACACGCTGGCTAATGACGGTTACCCGTGGGTGAGCGAGATTAAAACAGGCGATCACATTAATTACGCCGTCGTGGCGCGTGCCGGGAAAAATTCCCTCGATCTGCTGATGAACAACCGCACCTGGCAGGTGAGCCGCACGTGGTATAACCAGCACGCAACGGGCAATTACACCCTTCTGCACCGCCTGACCCCGTCAGGTAAAGACGAAATCACCGCCGCCAGCGACAGTAAAGATCTTGAGTGGCTGGATCAGCAGCTGAGCGTGGCGCTGGGCGAAAACGAAACGCACGATAAAAACTGGACGGCGGAACTGATGAAGCGCACCCGCGAATTCCAGGAAAAAATGCACCTCCGCGTCGACGGTATTCCGGGTGAAGACACTCTGATGCAGCTGATGCGCGAAACCCATACCACGCCGAGCGTGTTGATCCAGACAACCCAGGCTAACCCGACTACGCAAGAGAAGCACGCATAATGTCTACCATCTGCCTCGCTGCCCAGCGCAGCTATACCACCGGGGAACCGGTCTGGTTCTCATGGCGTTTGCCGTCATTCAGTAAAATTATCAGCGTGCTGACGCTCTGGTGTCTGGGGCTGTGCGCGCTGATCGTCGCAGGCCTGTATGCGCACGTGTACTGGAACCTGCGCCACCCGGCGCCGGTGATAAAAAAGGTGAGCGTCGCGAAGCCAGACACCACCCTTTCTGATATGCATTACGTGTATGTCACCAAACCGTTCCCGCACCCGCAGCCAAAGCCGCAGTCTGTAAAAGTGCAGGAAGATTTACCGCCGATGGACAATATGCCCATTAATAGTGACGAAAATGAGTGGCAGCAGGCACCTGATGGCGCATTGCCGGACAGCCCCGTCACGCATGATACTTCGCGCGATACCTTACCCGGCACCGAAGCGCACGAACAGGCGATGAAACACGCGCAGGCAACGCAGCCGGATGAAGACAATTCATTAAAAACGTTATTTATGCAGGCGCTAAAACAGCAGCAGGATGATATGGCGAAGGGAAAAATGCCCGCACCACCGGTTGACGAAACGCAAAATGCGTCTCCTTCGATAATAAAAGGAGACGCAGGAGGGGATTAATATTTTTCCGGCAGGGTGGTCAGGCTAATCAGTCGCCCTTTCTCGACCACAATATATTGACCTTTTTTCAGGTCTGAGAGAATTTTAATAATGGTGCTGCGTGCCAGGTTGGTGTATTCCTGAATATAATCATAAATATTAATATCTCGCTGATGATCAACAATCAGCTCGTTAATTTCTATCAGGAATTCACGGACGACGGAGTACGCGCTGCGGGCAACTAAAACATCATCCCGCTTGCTGAGCAAACAGATATACCATGCCAGCACTTTGGTCAGTTCAGGCCACAGCCCGTGCTGAGTCATTAACTGCTGGAATTGATCTTTATGTATGGTACGAACCACGGTATTACTGCGCACCACGCCCTGCATATGCGTAGAGTTGTAGAAAATAGCGGAGAGACCAAAGATACATTGTCCCTGTAGCGTAAACATACATAAGTCATCAGAACTGCGGCGGAACTCGACTTCTCCGCTGACGATAATGTGAATATTATCGGAGTTACAGGTTGATATTTTTTGCCATTTTCTTAACGTTTTTTCTTCATACCCGGCCGTTGCAGAAATAATGGCTTCCATTTCATGATGGGGACGTGTTTTTTTACCAAAAATGCTTAACATTATTATACCCAATTAAGATGTTTAAATAAGAAAATTGTCCGGCAAGGTGTTACGTTGCCGTAAAATGTGTTGGTATTCTTTTTGAAATTAAAAAAACCAAAAGAGGACTGTTTCTTTAATTTGATTCATGCTGTGAATCGATGAATCAATCTTAGATGAGGGCGATTTTAAATCAATTTACTTAAAATGAATTGAGAATGTACTTAAGATTAATCTTATGATCATGCTCACAAAAACGAGGCATTCGGGTTAATCCCGAAGGATTACCCCTGCCCGTATTTCTCTAAAAGTGCTTCGGCAATGGCCAGCGTTTCCACATCTGCCACGCCGTTCCACAGCTGCGGCCTGAAGTGCATCTGGAAGACCATAATGATGCGCTTCTGCTGAGCGGGGGTGCTGTTGTCGGGAACCTCGTAACCGTAACGCGCGAGCAAATCAAGTAACGCTGCGGTCTCCACGGCCTGATACCGTGGCCGCCCGTTCATATAGAACGCCACCCGGGACGCGTCGGGCCAGGCGCCAATCCCCTGCTCTGCAAGCTCGCGCCACGGGAACAGCGGACCGGGATCGTCCTTGCGCTGAGGCGCGATATCCGCATGGGCCACCACGTTCTCGGGTTTAATGTGATAGCGGGCAATAATGTCTTTTGCGAGCGGTACCAGGGCCGCAATTTGCGCGGGTTCGAACGGCGAAAAGTGTTTTACTCCGGCCGTTTTTTGCCAGCCGCGATTCTCAAGCTCAATGCCAACCGACGTATCATTAATACGGTTGGTGCCGCGCCAGAAGCTGATACCCGCATGCCAGGCCAGTTCGTTCTCGGGAACCAGCTGCCAGATGCGCGGTTTACCGTCCGGCGCGGGCGGCTTCGCCGGGATCAAATAGTGGGAGCTGACGTTCTTGTCCGTCAGCGTGGCCAGCGAACTGTCAAAGTCATCCGCCGTATAGTGGATAACCAGCACCTTGATGCGCGGATAGGCCGCCTGCGCCTGGTGGCGGGTATCCAGTTCATAGGCGCCTTTATCCACAATGCCTTTTTCCGTGGCGCACCCTGCCAGCAACAGCGCCAGCAGGAGTGTTGAAAACGCGCGTTTCATCGACGGGTTTTCACCGCCGTACCGCTTACGCTCACCATCAGCATGCTGGCATCTTTACCGACGGTTTCGTAGTCGATATCAATCCCCACAACCGCATCCGCCCCCAGTGCTTTGGCCTGTTCGCCCAGCTCCTTAAAGGCGATTTCCCGGGCTTTACGCAGCTCTTTTTCATACGCGCCAGAGCGGCCGCCGACGATATCGCGGATACCGGCAAAGAAATCGCGAAAAATGTTGGCCCCCAGAATGGCTTCGCCCGTGACCACACCGCAATACTCGGTAATCGGCTGCCCTTCCAGGGTTGGCGTTGTTGAAAACTGCATGGTTTCTCTCCTTCTTTAGCGTTCAATGCCTTAGCCCATAACTTCACCAGCATTATCGGTTCGTTACGCTATGATTGAAAGGATAGTTAATAAATAAGGAAATCAACATGCGCTACTCTGCTTTAACGCTTTTGGTGCCCTGCGCGCTGGTGCTCAGCGCGTGTACCACCACGGTCACGCCAGCCTTTAAGGATATCGGTACCCGCAGCGGCCCCTGTATAGAGGGCGGCCCGGATACCGTGGCGCAACAGTTCTATGATTATCGCATTCAACACCGCAGCAACGATCTCACCGGCCTGCGTCCGTATCTGAGCGATGGGCTGGCAAAACTGCTGAACGATGCCACGCGCGATCCGCAGCACAACGCGCTGCTGAAATCCGATCCGTTCTCCAGTCGCACGACGTTGCCGGACAGCGCCGAGGTGGCCAGCGCCTCGACCATCCCGAACACCGATGCGCGTAACATCCCCCTGCGCGTGAAGCTGACCCAGGGCACCCAAACCTGGCAGGATGAAGTGCTGATGATCCGCGAAGGCCAGTGCTGGGCGGTGGATGACGTACGCTATATCGGCGGGAGCGTACATGCCCCGGCAGGCACGCTTCGCCAGTCGATTGAGAATCGCTAAACCCACTGTTTCAGAATTGTAAACCCCGAAAAATGTGCGGCATTTCATGCGGAATGCCGACATTTATACTCGCCGACCTTGGGCTTCGCTATTTTGTGCTATGTTTAAGGGGTATTACGGGTTATATTTAACTTTTAACGCAGAAATATTGCATAACTATTCTGTCAACGGTACTATCTGCGGCCTCAATTGCTATAGATTGCCTGGATGAGTAAAGACTGCCCCGATGAGTATTAAACTAAACGGCATTAACTGCTTCTACGGCGCACACCAGGCGCTGTTCGACATCACGCTGGAGTGCCCGGAAGGCGAAACGCTGGTTTTGCTTGGCCCAAGTGGCGCGGGTAAAAGTTCTCTTTTGCGTGTCCTTAATCTGCTTGAAATGCCCCGTTCAGGAACGCTGGCTATCGCCGGTAACCACTTTGATTTTGCGAAAACGCCGTCCGATAAAGCGATTCGTGAACTGCGTCAAAACGTTGGCATGGTCTTCCAGCAATACAACCTCTGGCCGCACCTGACCGTCCTGCAAAACCTGATTGAAGCGCCCTGCCGCGTTCTCGGTTTGAGCAAGGATCAGGCGATGGCGCGTGCTGAAAAGCTGCTGGAGCGTCTGCGCCTTAAGCCCTACAGCGATCGTTATCCGCTGCACCTCTCCGGGGGTCAACAACAGCGTGTGGCGATTGCCCGTGCGCTGATGATGGAGCCAGCGGTACTGCTGTTTGATGAGCCGACCGCTGCGCTGGACCCGGAAATCACCGCCCAGATCGTGAGCATCATTCGTGAGCTGGCGGAAACCAACATTACTCAGGTCATCGTCACCCATGAAGTGGAAGTGGCGCGTAAAACCGCCAGCCGTGTGGTCTACATGGAAAACGGGTATATCGTTGAGCAAGGTGATGCGAGTTGCTTTACCAACCCGCAAACCGATGCCTTCAAAAACTACTTATCTCACTGAGAGTGCCAGGGAAAATGATAATGAAAAAAGTATTGATTGCCGCGCTGCTCGCTAGCGTCAGCCTTTCCGCTACCGCAGCCCAGACCATCCGTTTCGCCACCGAAGCGTCCTATCCTCCGTTTGAATCTATCGACGCCAACAACAAGATTGTGGGCTTCGATGTCGATCTGGCTAACGCGCTGTGTAAAGAGATCGACGCGACCTGTACCTTCAGCAACCAGGCGTTTGACAGCCTGATCCCAAGCCTGAAGTTCCGCCGTATCGACGCCGTGATGGCCGGTATGGACATCACCCCAGAGCGTGAAAAGCAGGTGCTGTTCACCACGCCGTACTATGACAACTCCGCCCTGTTTATTGGTCAGAAAGGGAAATTTACCTCTGTTGACCAGCTGAAAGGCAAAAAAGTGGGCGTACAGAACGGCACCACGCACCAGAAATTCATCATGGATAAACATCCGGAAATCACCACCGTGCCTTACGACAGCTACCAGAACGCGAAGCTGGATCTGCAGAACGGCCGTATCGATGGCGTGTTTGGTGACACCGCGGTAGTAACCGAATGGCTGAAAGCCAACGATAAACTCGCGCCAGTGGGCGACAAAGTGACCGACAAGGACTACTTCGGCACAGGTCTGGGGATTGCCGTTCGTCAGGGCAACACTGAGCTGCAGCAGAAATTCAACGCTGCGCTGGAAAAAGTGAAGAAAGACGGCACCTACGAAACCATCTATAAAAAATGGTTCCAGAAGTAATTCCTGATGAATGAAATTCTTCCTTTAGCAAGCGCCGCCGGGATGACCGTCGGCCTTGCCGTTTGCGCACTGATTATCGGCCTGGTGCTGGCGATGTTCTTTGCGGTATGGGAATCTGCAAAATGGTTCCCTGTCGCCTGGACCGGCTCCGCGCTGGTCACCGTGCTGCGTGGGCTACCGGAGATTCTGGTGGTCCTGTTTATCTATTTCGGTTCCTCACAGCTGCTGCTCACGCTGTCGGACGGCTTTACCCTCAATCTTGGTGTCGTGCAGATCCCGGTGCAGATGCAGATTGAAAACTTCGACGTCAGCCCGTTCCTCTGTGGCGTCATTGCCCTTTCCCTGCTCTATTCTGCGTACGCGTCGCAAACCCTGCGCGGTGCGCTGAAAGCGGTACCGCAAGGACAATGGGAATCTGGCCAGGCGCTGGGAATGTCGAAAGCGGCGATCTTCTTCCGCCTGGTGATGCCGCAGATGTGGCGTCATGCCCTGCCGGGTTTAGGGAACCAGTGGCTGGTGCTGCTGAAAGATACGGCGCTGGTGAGCCTGATAAGCGTTAACGATTTAATGTTGCAGACCAAAAGCATCGCTACCCGCACCCAGGAGCCGTTTACCTGGTACATTGTGGCGGCGGCTATCTACCTGGTGATCACGTTGCTGAGTCAGTACATCCTTAAGCGTATTGACCTGCGTGCGACGCGCTTTGAACGGAGACCAGGCTGATGCTGGACTATTTACCCGAGCTGATGAAAGGGCTGCACACCAGCCTGACGTTGACCGTGGCGTCCATCATCGTGGCGCTGATCCTGGCGCTGATCTTTACCATCATCCTGACGCTGAAAACGCCGGTGCTGGTGTGGATTGTGCGCGGCTATATCACCCTCTTTACCGGTACGCCGCTGCTGGTGCAGATCTTCCTGATTTACTACGGCCCGGGCCAGTTCCCGTCGCTACAGGAGTATCCGGTTATCTGGCATCTGCTCTCTGAGCCGTGGCTGTGTGCCCTGATCGCCCTTTCACTGAACAGCGCCGCCTACACCACTCAGCTGTTCTACGGAGCGATCCGCGCCATTCCGGAAGGACAATGGCAGTCCTGCGGCGCGCTCGGCATGAGCAAAAAAGATACGCTGGCCATTTTGCTGCCGTACGCCTTTAAGCGTGCCCTCTCCTCTTACTCCAACGAAGTGGTGCTGGTGTTCAAGAGTACCTCGCTGGCCTACACCATCACCCTGATGGAAGTGATGGGCCACGGGCAACTGCTGTATGGACGCACCTACGATGTGATGGTGTTTGGCGCGGCAGGCGTGGTGTATCTGGTGGTTAACGGACTGTTGACGTTGATGATGCGCCTGATCGAGCGTAAAGCGCTGGCATTTGAGCGCAGAAATTAATCACATAAATGCATAAAACGGTATTGATAAAGCGGGTAACCTGATGGGTTATCCGCTTTTTTTTATTCCACAATAAATATTTAATCATTTATATTGAATATAAATTCATTAAGTGGCATTGTACTTTCATAAGACCTACAGACGGGAGTATTACAATGAAAAAGTTAGTTCTGGCCGCATTACTGGCAACGTTTGCCGCAGGCGCAACGGCTGCCGATAAAATCAATTTCGGCGTTTCTGCCACGTATCCACCATTTGAATCGCTGGATGCCAGCAACCAGATCGTGGGTTTTGATATCGATCTGGCAAAAGCGCTGTGCAAACAGATGCAGGCCGACTGCACCTTTACCAACCATGCCTTTGACAGCCTGATCCCGTCCCTGAAATTTAAAAAATACGACGCGGTGATCTCCGGTATGGACATCACGCCAGAGCGTAGCAAGCAGGTGGCCTTCACCGACCCGTACTACGCCAACTCGGCGGTGGTCATCGCGAAGAAAGGGGCTTATAAATCCTTTGATGAGCTGAAAGGCAAGCGCATCGGGATGGAAAACGGCACCACGCACCAGAAGTACCTGCAGGACAAACATCCTGAAGTGAAAACCGTGGCCTATGACAGCTACCAGAACGCGATTATCGACCTGAAAAACGGCCGTATCGATGGCGTATTTGGTGACACCGCGGTCGTCAACGAATGGCTGAAAACCAACCCGCAGCTCGGTACGGCAACCGAAAAAGTGACCGATCCGCAGTACTTCGGTACGGGTCTGGGCATTGCGGTGCGTCCGGATAACAAAGCGTTGCTGGCCAAACTGAACGGCGCGCTGAAGGCGATTAAAGCTGACGGTACGTATCAGAAAATCAGCGACCAGTGGTTCCCGCAGTAACTTTTTTTGCCGGGTGACGGCTTCGCCTTACCCGGCCTACGGGGGGAGTTGTAGGCCGGGTAAGCGCAGCGCCACCCGGCACTCTCTCACAACGGCACGAAGAACCTGAACCGCGCCCCGCTCACCGACTCCATCAGCCTGATCCCTCCCCCGTGTAGTTCCAGCATCCGTTTGACAATCAACAGCCCTAACCCACCGCGATTCTCCCGCGTTGCCTGCGGATTCAACGCTGAAGGCCGCTGGAACAGATCGTCGCGCAGCGCGGCATCCACACCGGTTCCTGAATCGGCCACCTCAACCTGTAGCTTTTCATTCTCCTGCCATACGGCGAGACGGATCTTGCCGCCGGTGGGGGTATGGCGGATGGCGTTATCCAGCAGATTGGTCACCACGCGCTCTATCATCGAGACATCGGCATACACCAGCGGCAGCGGCCCGGGAACGTCTATCTGGAGCTGAAGCTCGCGCGTGCGAGCCGTGAGCTCAAACTTTTGCGCCACGTCGGAAATAAGCTCTCCCATCGCAAAACGCTCGCGCTGGGGCTTGATGCCGCCGTGCTCAAGACGCGCAAGCTCAAACAGCTGCTGTGACAGGTGACGCACCTTTTGCCCCTGACGCAACGCCGTGGCGAGGTATTGCTGATGCTCCTGCGGCGTCAGTGTGGCGGATTTCAGCGACAGCGTCTCCAGATAGCCCAGCAGCGAGGTCAGCGGCGTGCGTAAGTCGTGGGAAATATTGGCGATAAACTCCCGGCGCTGGCGGTCGCTGTCGGCCAGCTGATCCCACTGCTGGGTGATTTTGCGTGCCAGCTCGATAAAACTGTTACGCAGGAGCGCCACTTCATCTTTTGCTGCCACATCCGGCTGTTGGACCGCCAGCGCGCGTATCGCGCTCATGCTGTCATGCTCCAGCCCGGCCACTTCACGCGTCAATCGTTTAACCGGACGCGTGACCCAGTACCAGATCAGTAAGCCCGCCAGCAGGCCAAACAGCGCCACCCACAGCATCGACCAGAGCACCGTACTCCACAGCGCCTTGTGCCAGGCCATGTCCGCCAGCGCGTTCGACTCCTCGCCCTGTAAAATAATATACAGATAGCCTTTAAGCTCGCCGTCCTGACGTAACGGCGTCGCGCTGAACACTTTCTTGTTCTGGCTACGCGGATCGTCGCCAAAAACCGGCATGGCCGCACCGCTGAGGAACTCCTGTACCGGCGCGAGATTGATGCTTTGTCGCTGAATATGGCCCGGCGGGGCGGCATCGGCCAGGATATCGCCATCCGGGGAGACGACGTACAGTTCCACGCTCGGGTTGAAGGTCATCAGCCTGTCAAAGAGCGGTTTCAGCGCGGTACGGTCGACCCTGCCCTGGGCGTTCAGAATTGGTTCGCGCTGCACGATCTGTTGCGCCAGGCCGCCAGAGAGACGCTGAACCATGGCGTTACCATACTGCATGCTGCTGTAGAGCTGGACGGCGCAGGCGACGGCGGCACAGAGCATCATCAATAAAATGAACAGCAGCGTCAGGCGCTGGCTCAGGCTAAAGCGGCGCATCATGGTGCGGCTCCGCAAATTTATAACCTTTGCCCCAGACGGTGCGAATGATCTCCGGCTCGGCAGCGTCTTTTTCAATCTTGATGCGCAGGCGGTTGATATGGGTGTTAACGGTATGCTCGTAACCTTCGTGCTGATAGCCCCACACCTGCTCCAGCAGCGCCAGACGCGAGAAGACCTCGCCAGGATGGCGGGCAAAGAAGTACAGCAGTTCAAACTCGCGCGGGGTGAGATCCACTATCTGGCCGTGAAGCAGCACGCTGCGGGCCAGCGGGTCGATTGTCAGGCCATGCGCCTGAATATTCCCGGCACTCTGCGCCTGCCCCATCGCCTGCTGGCGGCGGAACAGCGCCTTAATGCGCGCAATCAGCTCCTGCACCGAGAACGGCTTTGCCAGATAATCATCCGCGCCGGTTTCCAGGCCGGTGATCCGATCGGTTTCGCTGCTGCGGGCGCTAATAATGATCACCGGCAGGTAGCGGGTCATCTGGCGAATACGACGGCAAATCTCCAGGCCGTCGACGTTGGGGAGCATGAGATCGAGGATCACCGCGTCCCACGGCTGTTTTTCAAGGCACTGTAACGCGTTGCCGCCGTCGGGCTCGTGGGTGATGATGTAGCCTTCATCTTCTAAATTGAGTCGCAGAAGTGCCGCGATATCGTGGTCATCTTCCACCAGCAGGATCTGCTTCATGGGTAAGCCTTATTTCATCTCTTATGACGTAAGCTTACCTGATTTCGCAGGGTTGAAGAGTTCACATTTTGTTGAAGATTTTGCGGATGTCATGCCGGGTGGCGGCTACGCCTTACCCGGGATGCGGGTTAACAACGTCAACACTTCATAATGCGCGGTATGCGGGAACATATCGAAAAGCTGAACGCGTTCAATGCGGTAGCCCGGCAGGTGAGCGATATCTGTCGCCATGGTACGGGCGTTGCAACTGGAGTAAATAATGTAATCCGGCGCCATCTGGCTCAGATAGTCGCACAGCGCCTTGCCAATGCCCCGGCGCGGCGGGTTGACCAGCACCAGCTCCGGTACGTTGCCCTGGCCGGTCGCGAACTGCGTGGAGTCCAGCGCCTGGAAGTGCAGATTGGTTAATCCGAGCTCAGCGGCAGACTGTTTCGCGCAGGCAATCGCTTCGGCGGCGATCTCAATCCCGGTCAGCTGCATCTCAGGCGTGGCGCAGTGCAGACCAAAGCCCCCGACACCGCAGAACAGATCCCACATATGATGGATGTTTAACGCCCTCACCCAGTCGCGGGCGGTGGCATATAACGCACTCGCCACCGTCGGGTTGGTCTGGAAGAAACTTTGCGGGCGGATCCACAGCGGCACGTCGTTGAACGTTTCCGCCAGTGCATGCTGCCCGGTGAAGAAGATCTCTGTCTCCCCCTCCATAATCGCCATATGCACCGGCTGAATATTGGCGGTAATGACCTTCAGTTGCGGAAGCTGCTCCTGCAGCCACGGCAGCGCCGCGCGCAGTTGTTCCAGCTTGGCTTGCGAGCGCAGCACGAAACGCAGCATCATACCGCCGTCCATCTGGCTCTCGGTCAGGAGGAGATATTTCAGCTCGCCGCGCTTACGGGCGACGTTATAAGGCGTTAACCCCGCGCGGGCAATAAACGGTTTGAGTGCCGCGAAGACCGGCTCAAACGAGGCAGGATAAAGCGGGCAGCCGGTGAGATCTTCCGGCGTGCCGTCGCGATGCAGCATGCCCAACAGCGGTTTTTCTACGCTGCCGCTGACCACCATTTTGGCTTTATTACGAAAACCCTGCTCCGGGCCGCTGACGGGGGCGCACCACTCGCCCACCGCATGTTCAGCCAGCAGGTGTTGCAGGTCGGCCATTTTGGCGGTGAGTTGTTGAGAGACCGGCTGTTCTATCCACTGACAGGAGCGGCAGCGTCCGGCGTCATAGAGTGCGCACTGCATAGGAAAACCTTAAGAATAACGAGGGCTGCGATTATACACATTATTGCAGGCGGAAGAACCGCCGGCTTGAGGCTGGAGCAAAGAGCAGCAGGAGCACCAGCATATCGGGTAATTTCTGCATGACCAGCGCATGGAAGATCTCACGTTTGGATCCACCGGCAATGCTGAACAGCTCCGGATAACCATAGCCCAGCGAGGCGGCCCACAGATAGCTGGCGGCGGTCACCTGCGTCAGCAGATAGACCCAGCGCGCCCAGTTGCGCCCTTTAACCAGCGAAAACGCGCAGTAGATTTCGATAAACACCAGCACAAGGCTGCTGAGGAATACCAGCGTGAGGTTCCAGGTTTGCACGCTGCGGTGAATGAACTCACCGATGCCGCGCGCCCCCAGGGTGTTGAGGATCATCAGTACATCAAGACAGCGGATCATAATAATAGCGAGCGCCGCCACCTGCACCAGCGCAGGTACGTTTGGACGAGCGTGCGTAAGACGTGATTTTTTTAATAATCCCAATGTTTTACTTCCCTGAAAAACAGTGCCGCGTCATGCGCGGCACATCACTGGAAATAATAATTCCTTCAGCCGCGTCTTGCACGCTGGATATCGCGCACGCGCTGCTTTTCCGCGCGCGCCATCAAATACCAGGCGATAAATCCGACAATTCCGACCACGCCGAGGATAATCGACGCCAGGGCGTTGATCTCCGGGTTCACCCCCATGCGCACGCTGGAGAAGACCAGCATTGGCAGCGTCGTCGCCCCTGGCCCGGAAACAAAGCTGGCGATCACCAGATCGTCGAGCGACAGGGTAAAGGCCAGCAGCCAGCCGGAGATCACCGCAGGCATAATCATCGGCAGCGTGATGATGAAAAAGACCTTCACCGGCGTGGCACCGAGATCCATCGCCGCCTCTTCAATGGAGCGATCCAGCTCGCGCAGACGCGAGGAGATGACCACCGCCACGTACGCGGTACAGAAGGTCACATGCGCCAGCCAGATCGTGAGCATGCCGCGATCCGCCGGCCAGCCAATGGCATGCGCCAGCGCCACAAATAGCAGCAGCAGCGACAGGCCGGTGATCACGTCCGGCATCACCAGCGGCGCGGTGATCATAAAGGCAAAGCCGTTCGAGCCGCGAAAACGCCCGAAGCGCACCATCACCAGCGCGGCAATCGTGCCCAGCACGCAGGCCATTGTGGCCGCCAGCGCCGCGATGGTCAGGCTCAGCCCCACCGCACTCATCATCGCATCGTCGTGAAACAGTTCGCTGTACCAGCGCGTCGACCAGCCTGCCCATACGGTGACCAGTTTGGAGCTGTTGAACGAGTAGATCACCAGCATCAGCATCGGCGCATACAGGAAGGTAAAGCCGATCACCAGGATCGCAATTCGCCACGGAGAGCGCACTACCGGTAAGTTGTTCATCCGTGGTCTCCCATCTGTTTCTGCTGATGCTTGTGGAACCACATGATCGGCACGATCAGCAGCAGCAACATCACGATCGCCACCGCGGAGGCCACCGGCCAGTCGCGGTTATTGAAGAACTCCTGCCACAACACGCGGCCAATCATGATGCTGTCCGGGCCGCCGAGCAGTTCCGGGATCACAAACTCCCCAACCGCCGGAATGAACACCAGCATCGACCCGGCGATAATCCCGCCTTTGGTCAGCGGCACAATCACGCTGAAGAAAGTCTTCAGCGGACGGGCGCCCAGATCCAGCGAGGCTTCCACCAGCGAGTAGTCGATACGCGTCAGTGCCGTATAGATCGGCAGCACCATAAACGGCAGGTAGGCATATACAATCCCGATATAGACCGCGAGATTGGTGTGCAGAATAGTCAGCGGCTGATCGATAACCCCTAACCACATCAGGAAGTTATTCAGCACCCCGTTATTTTTCAGGATCCCCATCCACGCGTAGACGCGGATCAGGAACGAGGTCCACGACGGCAGGATCACCAGCAGCAGCAGAATGTTGCGCGTCGAGGGCTTACTGTGCGCCACCGCCCATGCCAGCGGGTAGCCCATCAGCAGACAGCAGAGCGTGGAGATGGCCGCCACCTGCAGCGACTGCAGGTAGGCTTCGACATAAAGCGGATCTTCCGTCAGCTGCAGGAAGTTGCCAAGGTTAAGCGTCAGCGTCAGCTGTCCGTCTGCCCAGTCCAGCAGATTGGTGTAGGGCGGGATCGCCCGCGCCATTTCCGCCAGGCTTATCTTGAAAACGATCAGGAACGGCAGCATGAACAGCAGGATCAGCCACACGTAAGGCATGGCAATCACCAGCTTGCGGCCGTGGTTCATCTGCATGCGCGCCAGCCAGTGCGCAAAGCCGCCCGGTTTTTCGACGCGGGCTGGCGGTTCAAGTGTACTCATTGGCCGCTCCTTATACCGTCAGCACGACACAACTGTCCGCATCCCAGCACAGACGCACTTCGTCGCCCCAGGTCGGCAGTCCTTTACGGTAGCGATGTTCGTTTTGCAACTGGGCGCTGAGCATCTGCCCGCTCTTCAGACGGACGTGGTAGATAGAGAGATCGCCCAGATAGGCAATGTGCACCACTTCGCCCACGGCAAAGTTAAAGCCATCGGCCGGAGGATCTTCACAGAGCATGATTTTCTCCGGTCGCAGGGCGATATAGACCGGCACGTTGTCTACCACGGAGTTATCCGGGTCGACCTTCAGCGGATGCTGCAGCCCCGGCGATTCGATGATCAGCCCGTCTTCTTCACGCGCTTTCAGCAGCCCTTCAAAAACATTCACCGAGCCGATGAACTCCGCGCTGTATCGGGTAGTCGGGTGTTCATAAATCTCTTCCGGCTCGCCAATCTGCACGAACTTACCGCGGTTCATGATCGCGATACGCCCGGCCATGGTCATGGCCTCTTCCTGGTCGTGGGTGACCATCACGCAGGTCACGCCTACGCGTTCGAGGATATCCACCACTTCGAGCTGCATACGGTCGCGCAGTTTTTTATCCAGAGCACCCATCGGCTCATCAAGCAGCAGCAGTTTCGGGCGTTTCGCCAGGCTTCGGGCCAGTGCCACTCGCTGACGCTGACCACCAGAAAGCTGGTGCGGTTTACGCTTCGCGAACTCCTGCATGTGCACCAGGCTCAGCATCTCCGCCACACGCGCGGTGATTTCGGCTTTTGGCAGCTTGTCCTGCTTCAGGCCAAACGCGATGTTCTGCTCCACCGTCATATGCGGGAACAGTGCGTAAGACTGGAACATCATGTTAATCGGACGCTGATACGGCGGTACGCTGGAGAGATCCACGCCATCCAGCACAATCTGCCCGGCGGTAGGTTGTTCAAACCCGGCCAGCATGCGCAGCAAGGTTGATTTACCGCAACCAGACGCCCCGAGAAGGGCAAATATTTCGCCTTTGTAGATAGTCAGGCTGACGTCGTCCACGGCATGCTGGCCATCGAAAGATTTGGTGAGGTTACGAATTTCAAGTAGCGGGGTCAGCGCTTTACGGACTTTCGCCTGCGGGCGGGGGATCGCGTCATTCACGGGGTGTTCTCCGGCATAGATCAAAACTGGTGCAAACGCACCGTCAGGGTGCGCATCGCCGGGCGGCGCGAACGCTTGCCCGGCCTACGGGTTGTGTCGGCCCGGTAAGCGATAGCGCCACCGGGCAACGTTACCAAACGCCGTTATTTCCCGCTTTTCACCTTGGTCCACGCACGGGTACGTACGCGGTCAATTTTTGGATCCTGAACTTTCAGGGTGAAGAGCTTGGCAAACACATCCGCTGGCGGATAGATAGCCGGATTATTACGGATCTCTTCGCTAATCAGTGGCAAGGAGGCCTTGTTACCGTTGGCGTAGTAGACATGGTCGCTGATATGAGCAATCACTTCCGGACGCATCAGGTAGTTTAGGAACTGATACGCTTCATCTTTGTTTTTCGCATCGGCAGGCATGGCGAAGACATCAAAGAAGGCCAGCGCCCCCTCTTTCGGAATGAAGTAGGAGACATTCACGCCGTTTTTCGCCTCTTTCGCGCGGTTAGCCGCCTGCCAGACGTCCCCTGCCCAGCCAATTGCCACGCAGATGTCGCCGTTAGCCAGGTCGTTAATGTACTGTGAAGAGTGGAAGTAACGGATATTCGGACGCAGCTTCAGCAACAGATCGGTCGCCGGGCCGGTGTAGTCATCCGCCTTGTTGCTGTTCGGATCTTTGCCGAGATAGTTCAGCACGGTGGCGAAAATCTCTTCCGGGGCATCCAGGAAGGAGACGCCGCAGCTTTTCAGCTTCGCAAGGTTCTCCGGCTTCAGCACCACGTCCCAGCTGTCCAGCTTGACGTCCGGGCCCAGCGCCGCTTTGACTTTATCCACGTTGTAGCCAATACCGGTGGTCGCCCACAGATACGGCATGGCGTATTTGTTCTCCGGGTCATGCTTAGAGACCAGCTTCAGCACTTCCGGGTCGAGGTTTTTCCAGTTTGGTAACTTGCTCTTGTCCAGCGGCTGGAAAACGCCTGCGGTCAGCTGACGCTCCAGGAAACTTGCGGACGGTACCACCAGGTCAAAACCAGTGCTGCCTGCCATCAGTTTGCCTTCCAGCACTTCGTTGGAATCAAACACGTCGTAGACCACTTTAATGCCGGTCTCTTTTTCAAAATTAGCCACCGTGTCCGGGGCAATATAGTCAGACCAGTTATAAACATGCAGCGTTTTTTGTTCCGCAGCGAGCGTGCCGGCAGAGACGGCCATCAGAGCACCCGCAACCAGACCCGATAACCATTTTTTATTCAAGGCGATCATAGTGTTATTCCTTCTGAAAGCTCGTTAACAAACGAACCAAAACTGTGCAATCTGGATATATGCAAAAATCATGCATAGTTTGTCGCTCTGCTCAAAATAAAAAGAAACCTCTTTACCCGGCAGGATCCGCTCGCTTTTTTAAGCATCGCAAGAATAACTGTAGCCCGTGTCTCCGGCTATAGCCCAGACGAAAAAACGCCTTTTATCAATTTTTTATGCAGGTTATGTCTACGTGATAAGCCGAAATGGCCTTTGAGGAGGTGAAAAATTCTTTAAAGAAAGGTTAAAAGCAGCAGAATAAATGGCGTTATGCAGCCGCTCTGGCAGCGACTGCGCAAAAGTCAGACAGGCTTAGTGAAGAAAATTGGGAGATGCATCATTATTCTCTGCATCGTCTTCCGCGCTGTACAGCAGATGGTGTGCATTGGCTTCCATCATTACCATTGAAATTTGCTCTTCACTCAAACGCATAAACCAGGCGAACTGCTTGAAGGAGAGCCCCGCGCCGGAGAACAAAGACTGGCAAACGACCAGTTTTGGCAGATTATCATCCTGTATATCGAGGAATGCTTTCACCGTCAAAGAACTGGCGTTGATCGCAGAGAGGTCAGAGGCCAGCGCCAGCAGCGCAGATGGCTTAACTTCTGCCAGCGCAGAGAAGAGGATCACGTCGTTAATGAGATCGATTTTGGCATCAAAAATGCCGTCGAAATTCTGCATGTGAGGCAGATGCAGCGCCTGGCAGGAATCACATTCAAAGAAGGTGATACCGGCATCATCAAGCCATTGACGTAACGTATCCAGTGTTGGAACGACCTGTAAATCCATCGCGGTGGAGCCTCTTTAGTAAAAACTTCGCATAGGGTACTCAAAAAGTGCGCGGTAATCCATTTAACCACCCGTTTTAAGACAGTAGCCCGGCGTGGCATGACGCTCAATCCATGCAATCATTTTACCTGCAATATCGACACCGGTGGTTTTTTCTACCCCTTCCAGCCCGGGCGAGGCATTCACTTCCATCACCAGCGGCCCGCGCGTTGCGCGCAGAAGGTCTACGCCTGCCACGTCCAGCCCCAGCGTTTGCGCCGCTTTCACGGCAATCTCCCGCTCGCGCTCGCTGATATCAGCAACCCGCGCAACGCCGCCCCGGTGGAGGTTGGAGCGAAAATCGCCCTCTTTCGCCTGACGCTCAATGGCCGCCACCACCTCATTGCCCACCACGAAACAGCGGATATCGCGCCCTTTGGCCTCTTCGATGTACTCCTGCACCAGAATGTGCGCATTCAGGCCGCGGAAGGCGTCAATCACGCTCTCTGCCGCCTGTCGCGTCTCTGCCAGCACCACGCCAATACCTTGTGTGCCTTCCACCAGCTTGATGACCAGCGGCGCGCCGCCCACCATGTCGATCAGATCGCTGGTGTCGTCCGGTGAGTGAGCGATGCCGGTGACCGGGAGATCGATCCCCTGGCGGGCGAGCAGCTGCAGCGAGCGCAGCTTATCCCGGGCGCGGGAAATGGCGACAGATTCGTTGAGAGGATAGCTGCCCAGCATTTCAAACTGGCGCAGCGCGGCCGTACCGTAATAGGTGATCTGCGAGCCAATGCGGGGGATCACCGCATCAAAATGCGGTAGCTTGCGGCCTTTGTAATGGATCGAGGAAGCTGCAGGGTCAATGTTCATATAGCAGGACATCGGATCGAGGATCTCAATCTGATGTCCGCGTTTTGCCGCCGCTTCTCGCAGGCGTTTGCATGAATAGAGCGTTCCATCCCGGGACAAAATGGCAATTTTCACCCTGCACCTCTCTAAAGACATGGGAAAAGCCTGCGTATCATACCGAATGGACTAGCGCGTCGCCCAGCCCTGTTTGTGCAGATAATCGAGAATAAACGGGCGATTTTCTTTAATGATGGTACGGCGGATGTGGTCGCTCCAGGTATCGCGGCGGTTATTGCTGCCGCGCGTCATGTAGTAGTGCGCCAGCTCTTCATCGTATTGATTCAGAACATCCTGGTCGACCGGCTGGTAGTGGTTTTCATGGACCAGCATCGCTGCAGGCAGGCGCGGCTTGAGATCCGGGTTGTCAGCAGGCCAGCCGAGGCAGAGACCGAACAGGGGCAGGACGTGCTTCGGCAGCTTCAGCAGTTCGGTTACGCTTTCAATATTGTTACGCAGCCCGCCGATATACACGCCGCCTAATCCCAGCGATTCCGCCGCCGTAAAGGCGTTTTGCGCCATCAGCGCGGTATCGACCACACCCAGCAGCAGCTGTTCTGCCAGCCCCAGCTCGGCTTCAGGGCAAATTTGCAGGTGGCGGTTAAAGTCAGCGCAGAATACCCAGAACTCGGCGGCCTGGGCTACATGCTTCTGCCCGCCCGTGAGCGTCACCAGCTGCTCGCGCATGGCCTTGTCGGTAATACGAATAATCGAACTGCACTGCAGGAAGCTGGAGCTGGAGGTGGCTCTGGCGCTGTCGATGATGGCCTCACGCTGCGCCTCGGTAATGGGCTCATCGGTGAAGTGGCGGATAGAACGGTGGGAACGGAGCAGGTCAATTGTTGGCGTCATCGTCTCTCTCTTTGTCTTGCTTAATACGTGTGGCAGCCAGTATAGGCAATGATGCGCGGCATGTAATTGGCGAAACATAGCTCAAGGGTATTAAAGCGACAGGCGAAACCTACTTTAATGACGGCAGGTTATCGTGCACTATACGTGTCATTCGCCGTCAGGCTTTTTTTTTGAGGAGAGAGAAATGTTTGCAGTAATTTTTGGTCGTCCAGGATGTCCTTACTGTGTGCGCGCAAAAGAGCTGGCTGAAAAACTGACTGAAGAGCGTGATGACTTTAACTTCCGCTATGTGGATATCCACGCAGAAGGCATCACCAAAGCCGATCTGGAAAAAACCGTGGGTAAACCGGTTGAAACCGTACCGCAGATCTTCCTCGATCAGAAACACATTGGCGGCTGCACCGATTTTGAAGCTTACGCTAAAGAACATCTGGGTCTGTTTGCCGCTCAGTAATCACTAAGCAAACCCCGCGCCCTGACGTGGGGTTTTGTCTATTTGCCAGTCATTGCTTTTTCGCTTAACCCAATAGAATTGAACCATATGAAGCATGGATTAGCCTGTTAATCCAGTGCGCGTCTTGCGTTTTGCCCTACCATTTCCTTGAAATTTTGGCCGATTGTAGGCCGGGTAAGCGCAGCGCCACCCGGCATTGTTGACAGCCAGGTTGCTATAAATCTTCCTGAACGGCAGTAAAAATGTCTCTGCTCCCGGAACTGTCGGTTAATTCTTTTTAAGCTGCCAGTACGGCAGTGCACCCACCCAGTATCGCGCTGGCTCGTTTCCCGCTTTTCTAAGCTGCCTGTACGGCAGTGCACACACCGCCCGTCTGCCGCTGCCATTTATTTGCTTTCTGAGCTGCCTGTACGGCAATGCACACTTCCCTGTCGTGAACGAGCTGCAGCCGGAATTTCTAAGCTGCCTGTACGGCAGTGCACACTGTCTGAAAAAAGGGACGGCCAGACCTACTTTTCTAAGCTGCCTGTACGGCAGTGCACCAATCAGGTCAGTGGAAAGGCATGACGCTCGCTTTCTAAGCTGCCTGTACGGCAGTGCACTTCATAAGTAACCGCGCTGCTGGCCAGCATCTTTTCTAAGCTGCCTGTACGGCAGTGCACTCTGGGCGGGTGTCAGGTAAGGATAGAGTAATTTTCTAAGCTGCCTGTACGGCAGTGCACACCGATCTGATTACCGCCATGTTGCGGAGCTCTTTCTAAGC